>PHBN01000174.1 GCA_002840635.1 Deltaproteobacteria bacterium HGW-Deltaproteobacteria-1 | reverse complement strand
GGAGACGGCCGATATAGCAACCACATAAACAAGCCGCAACGGCCAGGCCAGCGGGTAACTCAAAAGACAAATCACAAGGCCGACTAACGTGCCTGCGGTGCCCGGCGCAACCGGTGACAGGCCGGCTCCGAAACCTGTTGCCAGAATTTGAATGACTTGGTCTTTTTGTGCGGATTTCACGGGGATCCTTTATAATGTTATTTATTATCAATGAGTTAGGTTCTGAAAGCCTAGCCTCTTTTTTGTAGTGTGTCAAACAATTTCAAACGCATTCAACCATTTTTGGAAGGAGATTGCGCCATTGCTCACACTAGAACGATCGTTCTATATCATATCCATCAGGGAAGTCAAGCAATCTGTAGAACCATAAATCAAAAATTGGCAGGCACAGGATTATGTGTTATTCATTTATAAATGATGGAAGAAAGCAGGGAAAATATGACCATACCCATCGTGTCCATTGTCGGCAAATCCAACTCCGGCAAGACAACCCTTCTGGAAAAAATTATTGCCGACCTGGTCGGCAGGGGTTATCGCGTTGCCACGATCAAACACAACCGGCATGGTTTTAACATTGACCATGAAGGTAAGGACAGTTACCGCCATAAACAGGCCGGCGCGCATACAACCGTTGTTTCTTCACCGCATCAGATCGCGATTATTCAGGATGTGGACCGTGATCAGACATTTGCGGAAATTCGTGACAACTATATTCGCGAAGCGGATATCATCCTCACCGAGGGTTTTAAAGTGAATGACTATCCGAAAATTGAAGTGTTCCGTTCCGAACTCAAGCGGGAGCTGATCAGCAAGAAAGAAGACGGCCTGATAGCGGTTGCTTCGGATGTGAAACTTGCCGTGGATGTTCCCTGCCTTGACATTAATGATGCTAAAGCGATTGCCGATTTCATCGAGAACAATTTTCTGAAATAAACGGCAGCTCAACACCCGTCGTTATGTCATGACAAATGAATTAAGATATTGTATAATATCATGTGATTCCCAACAATATTTCTTGAAATTCCCAGGATACAACACATATCTTAGCGTTCTGGTCAGGTGAATTAAGTGTTATGCCCCCTAAACTCTTCCTTCCTGAACTCTACCCAGGATGTCACGAATCGGCCTCATTTGTTTTTCCTTTCTTTCGCATACGATCAACCATTTTTTACAGGTTCAGAAGCCGGATCTGGCTTTTGGGTGAGAGCGCCGTTTCCGGTTCATCCAGAAGATAGATTCCTTTGATCCGGTAGCGAGACGAAAAAAAAGACATGAGGGATTCGCCATGCGATTGGGTCATCAGGGATTTTCCGCCGAAGTAGCTCAGCTGGCCGGGGTCGGCAACCGACCACTCATCTAAAATCTGCCGGAAGTGCTGGAAACTTTCAGAGCCGAAATATGATCCCGGAACTTTGCCGTCTTTCCATTCGACGGACAAGTATTGGCCGAGCCAGTCTTCGTAAGGATTGTTCTGAAGGCGGCGATGGCCGGTTTCCTGCCAGATGTGAATGCCGCAGGCCTGTGCGATAGCGTGAAGCAGTGTGGATTTTCCGGAACCGTTTTCACCTGCGAACAACGTCACCGGAGTTTCAAAAGCAAGGTACCGTGTGTGTTGAAAGACGGGCAGATTAAAGGGATAAATATCCACGGCCGGGAATTTTGACGAAAGAAGTGTTACGCTCAGCATATGCATGCGGGCATTAAATAACACAAAGTAAAACTTGTCAATAATGAGTCGGGGGAGAAAAAGGTTCAAGGGAGCGCTTCGACAAGCTCAGTGTCCGGAGGTGGTTTATTCATGTGATGACGCCACACACAGAAATTACTTTGCAGCACAAAAACAACCTTCCCCGAACCCCCTCCAGAGGGGGACAGTAGCCCCTGTCCCCGGCAGCCAGACTGAAAAGAAAAGCCTCAACATTCTTCGCCCCGAGAAACTTCGGATGATTTTGTCACCCAAGTAGCGGATATAACAAAGCATCCATTGACAACAGGTCTGTTCCGTGCGATAAGAATAACGTTAATATCGAAGGACATTCCAAACCTGCTCCATTAATTTGAGCTTCGGATTGGGATGGAACTTCGGTTTTCGTGTTTCTATATGATGGAACGTTTTCCAATTTGTTTCAATGTTGGGTGTTAAGGATATTGTAGGATGCATGATGATCCAACAAGAACTACACCGATAGGTCTGGCGCGTTATGCGCGCGAATTTTACGATGCAGCAATAATCGTTGATGAAAAGCTTTGTCTTCGTCATGGTTATGAATTGGTACCTTCAGTACCCGTGATGTATTTAACGGCCCACTCCATTGAGCTCATTCTAAAAGCATTCCTTCTGTTTAAAGGTGTAAGTCTTACAAAGCTCAAATGTAAATATGGACATGATATTGAAAAAGCATTTAGCAAAGCTAATGAACTAGGTTTAGACGAATCTGTAAAATTTGATCTTAATGAAGTCGCAGTCCTGAAAACACTAAACGTACTCTATTCTTCAAGGCAACTTAACTACATCATTAAGGGGACGAAGCAGTTTCCTGCTTTTGCTATGATACGGACACTCGCAGCAAAAATGCTAAACACCATAGCACCAATGGTTGGTTTCAGATGAAATACATAACTAGACAATACTGACAGTCGCCACGTTCCGGCTCAGCTTTCATTCAGTGAAACGAGGACAGAGACAATGAAAGTTAAATCAAATGATGGTCGAGTAAATATCAATACTAAAAACAAGGCAATAACAAAGTTTTTGCTAATACTGACCGGTTGCCTGGTGTTGATGCTTCTTGCTGTCGGAGGTGTTTACGCAAAGACCCAATGGCCCCGGGTTGTCTTTTCCAAAGATGGCACGCCTGTTTCTTATGAGGTCTACGGTGCCGGCGAACCGACGCTTGTGTTTGTGCATGGCTGGAGTTGCGATGCCCGCTACTGGCGTGCCCAGGTGCCGCATTTTGCCAAAAAACATCGCGTCGTTGTTCTTGACCTGGCTGGTCACGGTCACTCGGGGGTGTCACGTACAAAATATACAATGGCCGCTTTTGGAGAAGATGTGCGGGCCGTGACAGAAGCAGTTGGCAGCCCTCGCGTCATTCTGATAGGTCATTCCATGGGTGGTTCGGTGATTGCAGAAGCTGCTCGGCTCATGCCGGATCGGGTGATTGGTTTGATCGGTATCGATACGTTTGACAATATAGAATACCCTTTGACTTCTGAAGAGCTGAAGAAGATGACCGCCCCTCTGGAGGAGAATTTTCAAACCGGAAGCAGGCAGTTCGTCGGGCAGATGCTTTTGCCCCAAACCGATCCTCAACTCCGTGAATGGATTCTTTCCGATGTTTCGGCTGCGCCTCCCGCTGTTGCCTTGAGTGCAATGAACGAGATGATGGCGCAATATATCACCGGTGAAGCAGCTAAAGTATTTGAACAAATCCGCATTCCCGTCATAACCGTAAATGGAGATCTGTGGCCCATTAACTATGAGGCAAACAGGCGACACATGTTTTCTTACCAGGCTATTGTTTTGAAGAAGGCGGATCATTTCTTGATGATGAATCGTCCGGAAGAATTTAACCGTGCATTGGAACAGGCAATAAAAATGCTTTTGAAAAAATCGAAGAAATAAAGAATCCGAATCAGGTCTTTACAGCCGCTTGCTGCGCTTCGGATGATTTCGTCATAATGCATATCAAATGATGCGGAGGTCCCAATGAATAAACTAATAGGTGTTTTGGTGATAGTGTTTTTTGCGGCAAGTTACGCTGTGGCGGATCAAGACAATTTCAGATGCTATAAATCCGTCGGCTTAAAGAACACCCTCAGAATTCAATTTGTAATCCAATCAGACAATGATGACGTTGGCTACGTCATCTATGAGGGTGGCAGTGCACGCATCCCCATAAAGAGGCTAAAGGAAAAGGAATTGAAGAGACTGCCCGGGGGAAGGCCATCGGTGTTTGAAACCCAGTGGCGGGAAATCACTTCTGACGGAACTGGTGGCACATATGTATATGTTAGCCAGGGTGCGATTGTAGATAACTTCAGATACATCCGAAATGATGGGAAGACATTCAGGTTTGCAGCAGATCTCGATGCTTCTGCCGATAATGGGTGCACATGGGCTACAAAATAGATATGGAGAGGCATAACCATTAAAGCCAAGCGCTATGCTTCGGATGATTTTTTCGATTGAAAGTGCAGAAAGAAACCATCAGGGAAGGAGACAGGGGTATGACGACTGACTTAATTCCTCTCCAGAGAAACGAACTAAAAGAGCTTTTAAATAAAAACTGGATGACTCACGACGCCATGTGGTTTTTGAATTGTCTGAAAGAATGTGGCATTGAGTTAACCAATAAAATAAACAAGGCTGCCGTCCGCGACATGTCCGCTATAGAAATCAAACGCATTCAAAAAGCCGCTGGCGTGGGTCAGATCAATTCCTTTGATGAATTTAAACACTTTTTTGATATGGCAATGGAAATTGCTACCGGAAAATTCATGAAATATAAATACAACTCCCCCGCCAAAAACATCATACACGCCGAATGGGAAACGTGCTTCGCATACGAAGGGATGAAAGCTATGGGGGTTGTCGACCGTTATGAATGCGGCATTATGCTGCGGATCAATACGTGGCTTGAAACTCTAAACATCAAATACGAAATAGAACCAAAAGTAACCGGCTGTATGATGCATACCGACGGCAGATGTTTTCGTGATTACAGATTTTTCTTCGATCAATAAATTTTATTGAGGAAATGAATAAATGAAAATCATAATTACGTTGGGGAGAAATTATGAGCAAATTCATCGAGATTAAACAAACCGGAAATATCACGGAAGTCGTTTTGAACCGTCCTGAAACATATAATGCATTCAATCTGGA
>PHBN01000173.1:2538-6256 GCA_002840635.1 Deltaproteobacteria bacterium HGW-Deltaproteobacteria-1 | reverse complement strand
CGAAAGATTACTGTGAAGGAAAACGGGAGTTGTAGATTATGTTAATGCCAAAACGGGTAAAATATAGAAAATTGCAAAAAGGCCGCATGGGAGGAAAGGCGACCAGGGGCGGTACCATCGCTTTTGGTGACTATGGATTACAGGCGGCTGAATGCGGATGGGTTTCCGCAAGGCAGATTGAAGCGGCGCGTGTTGCGATGACTCGTTATGTAAAACGTGGCGGTAAAATCTGGATTCGCGTATTTCCGCACAAGTCGATCACGAAGAAACCGGCTGAAACCCGTATGGGTAAAGGGAAAGGCGCTCCGGAAGGATGGGTGGCCGTTGTGAAACCCGGATCGGTTCTCTACGAGATGGAAGGCGTAACCCGGGAAGTAGCGAAAGAAGCTTTTCGGCTTGCTTCCCACAAGCTGGCCATTTCAACAAAGTTTTTATCAAGGGAGATATCTGATGAAAATTAAAGAAATCAGAGGTCTCGGCATTAACGAGCTTCAAACAAAAAACAGGGAATTGGCGGAAGAACTTTTTCGGTTGAAAATTCGGCATGCATCGGGGCAACTGGAATCAACCGCGACGCTGGGCCGCCTTCGCAGGGAGATTGCCCGTATCGCAACGGTGCTCAAGGAAAAGGAGGCCGCAGGTTAATATATGGCTGAAAGAAGCAACAAGCGCACGGTAAAAGGTGTGGTCGTCAGTGATAAGATGGACAAAACCATCGTGGTGAAAGCCGAAAGATTGGTCAAGCACCCTGTGTTTCACAAATATGTCCGCAGGCACGTGAAATATAAAGCTCATGATGAGCAGAACCAATGCAAGACAGGGGATACGGTATTAATCATTGAAGCAAGGCCGATGAGCAAGGACAAGCGTTGGCGGATGCTGGAGATTCTGGAAAAGGCGAAATAGAAACCTGTCTGGTTGTGCAGACAGCTTGTGATAAGTGGAGTTTATTTATGATTCAGATGCAGACAGTTCTAAATGTTGCCGATAATTCCGGCGCCAAGAGAGTCGCTTGTATTAAGGTGCTGGGCGGTTCGAAGCGTCGTTTCGCCAGCCTGGGCGATGTCATCGTGGTTGCGGTGAAAGAGGCAATTCCGAATTCTAAGGTGAAAAAAGGCGATGTGATGAAGGCGGTCATCGTCCGCACTGTAAAAGAGGTGAGACGGCCGGACGGCTCTTATCTTAAATTTGACGACAACTCCGCTGTTCTGATCAACAATCAGATGGAACCGATCGGGACCAGAATATTCGGGCCTGTTGCACGTGAACTTAGAGCTAAACAGTTTATGAAGATTATATCTCTGGCTCCAGAGGTTTTGTAAGCTGTTTTAAAGAGGAGAAAAATGAGTTTAGGCAGATTGAAAAAAGGAGATATGGTTAAAGTGCTTTCCGGTAAAGACAAAGGGAAAACCGGCAAAATTCTGAAAACCATACCCGAAAAAAGCAAAGTGATCGTGGAAAAGATCAACGTGATCAAGAAGCATAAAAGACCTGATCAGAAAAGCAAGGGCGGTGTCGTGGAGAAAGAGGCGGCGATGAATGTTTCCAAGGTCAGCATCATTTGCGGCAAATGTAAAGAGGCGACTAGGATTAGAAATCGTATCCTTGAGGACGGCAAAAAGATTCGTATCTGCAGCAAGTGCAATGACGTTATCGATGTGGGTTAAGAAAAAATGGCAAGATTAAAGGAATATTATTTAAAAACAGTTGTGCCGGCTCTGGTCAAGGAATTCGACTACAAGAATCCCATGCAGGTTCCGAAAATGGAAAAGATTGTTGTCAATATGGGACTGGGCGAGGCCATTTCAAACGTAAAAATTATAGATGGCGCCGTGCAGGAAATGGCGATGATTACGGGTCAGAAGCCGGTCATCACCAAAGCGAAAAAATCCATTGCCACGTTTAAGCTTCGCCAGGGAATGCCAATTGGATGCTCGGTGACGTTGAGAAAAGAAATAATGTACGAGTTTTTTGATCGCCTGGTAAACGTTGCATTGCCGAAAGTGAGAGACTTTCGGGGAATATCCCAAAGCGCGTTTGACGGCAGGGGGAATTATTCTCTCGGTCTACACGAACAAATTATATTCCCGGAAATTGATTACGATAAAATAGAAAAAATCAAGGGAATGAACATCACGATTGTGACATCAGCAAAAACGGACGAGGAAGCCCGTGTTCTGCTGAAGTTGATGGGTGTACCTTTCAAGAATTAATAGAGGAAGCTCCGGAGGAATATCGAGTGGCGAAAAAGTCATTAATAGCAAAAGCAGGCAGGAAACCCAAGTTTGCGGTCAGGGAGTATAACCGCTGTCAGATATGCGGCCGGCCCCGGGCGTATTATAGAAAATTTGAAATGTGCAGAATTTGCTTGAGGAAACTTTCGCTGCAGGGCGAGCTTCCCGGCGTGATAAAGTCAAGTTGGTAATTTAAGTTTAAGGAGAAAAAGCATGGGGATGACAGATCCTATTGCCGATATGCTGACAAGAATTCGAAACGGGAATAAAGCCCGTTTTAAAAATGTCAATGTATACATGTCGCAGATGAATATGAATATTGCCAAGGTCTTGAAAGCGGCTGGATATATCAATAACTTTGATGTTGTAAAGGACGAGAAGGGGCATCCAATGCTGAAGATTGCCCTCAAATATCCTGATGCTAAGCGCAAAGTGATCACCGATATCAAGAGAATCAGCAAACCGGGTCGCAGAGTATATGTTGCTGCGGACAGCATTCCCAAAGTTCTCAATGGTTTTGGTATTTCGATTCTTTCAACTTCCCGCGGTGTCATTACCGATCAGGAAGCCAGAGAATCAAACGTAGGCGGAGAGATTATTTGTAAGGTTTGGTAATTCAATAAATGTTTTAACGGGAGTTCTTGCTCATGTCGAGAATAGGTAAAAAACCGATCACTTTCCCCAAGAATGTGAAGATCACTCAAAGTGGCGGTATTGTCAAAGTCGAAGGTCCCAAGGGCACATTGTCTTCGAAAATGCCTGATGGCATTACGATGGTTGTATCCGATAATAATCTGTCCATCGAGCGTAAATCTGAGGATCGTCTCGTCCGTTCGTATCATGGACTGGCCAGAACCTTGATCAACAATATGGTGACGGGTGTGAGTACCGGTTTCGAAAAAGGTCTGGAAATATCCGGAGTCGGTTACCGCGCGGAAGTTGCTGGTTCAACTCTGAAAATGGTTTTAGGCTTTTCCAGCCCGATCGAATATAGCATTCCCAAGGGGATCGAAGTCAAGGTCGACAAACAGGTTAATCTGGTTGTTTCCGGAATCAATAAGGAGCTTGTCGGCCGTGTTGCATCGGAAATCCGTTCGCTGAAAAAACCGGAGCCTTATAAAGGCAAGGGAATCAAATATGTAGGTGAGTATATTCGTCGCAAAGCCGGCAAGTCGGCAGGCGCTTAAGTAAGATCTTAAATATCATAGCTTTAAAGAGGTGGAACATTGGCTTCCAAGAAAACGCTGAAAATCAGGGAAAAAAGAGAGAAAAGAGTGAGGGGCAAACTGACGGGAACTTTAGAAAGGCCTCGCCTTTCCGTTTTTCGTTCGGACAAACACATCTATGCTCAGGTAGTCAACGATGCTGAAGGCACAACCATTGCCGCAGCGTCAACGCTCAGCAAAGAACTTGCCGGCAAGCTCAAGGGAATTAAGAAAGTAGATGTGGCCAAAGAAGTGGGCAAGCTGATCGCGGCGCACCTG
>PHBN01000173.1:0-2370 GCA_002840635.1 Deltaproteobacteria bacterium HGW-Deltaproteobacteria-1 | reverse complement strand
GTGAGAGCTGTTTTAGAAGTTGCAGGTGTTCATAATATTTTGACAAAATGCCTAGGATCGCACAATCCGCACAACCTGGTCAAGGCTACCGTGGAAGGGCTTTGCCAGTTGAAAGATCCGGCGGAAATTGCTGCCTTGAGAGGCAAGTAATCAATTGACGAGGGTATTTATACAGTGGGCAAAATGTTAAAAATCAAAATGGTGAAGAGTGTCATTACCCGGCCGGAGAAGCAGAGAAAAATCATGCGCGGTCTGGGATTGAATAAACTGAACAGCACCGTGACTCTGGTGGATACTCCGGAGATCCGTGGCATGATTAATAAAGTGATCCACCTTGTTTCTGTGGAAGAGTCAAAGGAGTAAGTTATGGATTTGAGTTCTCTGAAAGCGCCTGCCGGAGCGACGAAGAAAAGAAAAAGAGTCGGCCGTGGTGACGCTTCCGGACACGGAGGAACATCCGGTAAAGGTCATAAAGGACAGAGAGCCCGTTCTGGTGGTAGTACACGGGATGGTTTTGAAGGCGGTCAAATGCCCATGTCCCGCAGATTGCCGAAAAGAGGGTTCAGAAATCCCTTCCGAGAAAGTTATGTTGCCGTGAATCTCATGGATTTATGCCGTGTGTTTGAAAAAGGAGCGGTTATTGACGAAGCGGCGATTCTGGCAAGTGGACTCGTCAAGAAAAAAGGCAACGGAATCAAGATCCTGGCAAAGGGCAATATTGATTTCCCTGTAACCGTGAAAATGACCAAGATCAGTGCGGCTGCTAAAGCAAAAATTTCTGCCGCAGGCGGAATTATTGAAGAGGTAATCTGACTTGTTAGAAGGACTAGGCGACGTTTCTAAAATACCTGAACTGCAATTCACCTTTCTTCTGCTTGCAGTTTATCGTGTTGGCGTTTTCATACCGACCCCCGGAATTGACAACATGGCATTGCTGGCATTTTTTGATAGTGCCAAAGGTTCCATGCTTGGGTTGATGGACCTGTTTGCCGGCGGCGCGTTAAGCTCTTTTTCAATTTTTGCACTCGGTATTATGCCTTACATCACCTCATCCATTATTATTAATTTATTGACGGTTGCTATCCCTCACCTGGAGAAACTGTCCAAGGAAGGTGAAAACGGCCGCAGGAAAATAACGCAGTACACACGTTACGGTACGGTCGGTTTAAGTATTATTCAGGGATTCGGAATTGCCTGGGGTTTGCAGCACATGGCATCCCCAACCGGTGCCCCCATTGTTTTAAATGCAGGATGGGGCTTTATATTCATGACGATTATCACTCTTACGTCGGGTACAGCATTTTTGATGTGGCTGGGTGAAACCATTACGGAAAAGGGTATCGGAAATGGGATATCCCTGATTATTTTTGCAGGTATTGTGTGTAATATACCTCGGGCCATCAGCAGCACCTGGAGCCTTTACGCCTCGGGGGAACTCCATTTTCTTCTTCTGATTCTGCTGGGTATATTTATGATCGTGGTCATTGGTGCGATTGTGTATGTGGAAGCGGCGCAAAGAAGAATTCCTGTGCAATATGCAAAAAGAATTGTAGGACGCAAGATGTATGGTGGTCAGACAACCCATTTGCCGCTTAAGATCAACTCTGCCGGAGTTATCCCGCCCATTTTTGCTTCCTCCGTCATAATGTTTCCTGCGACTATCGCTAATTTTGCACCGGCAGGTTTGATGAAGACCATTGCCGGATATTTAATGCCCGGGAAAATTGGATATGAAATCCTGTTTGTGGCATTGATTTTCTTCTTCTGTTTTTTCTACACCGCTGTAACCATCAAGCCGGTGAAAGATTAACTTTCAGCGGAGCCATTTACGTTTCCATCATCTGCGTGCTGCCGAGTGTTTTGATTTCGCAATTAAACACGCCTTTTTATTTTGGCGGAACATCTCTTCTGATTGTTGTTGGTGTTGCCATGGATACGGCAAGCCAGATTGAGTCGCATTTACTGACCCGTCAGTATGAGGGGTTTATGAAAAAAGGACATATTGCGCGCAGGCGGTAAGATTATTTTTTCAAGGTTATCGTGCTCATGGTCGTTCTAAAGCATGCGGATGAAATAGAAAAAGCCAGGGCAAGCAACCGGATTGTCGCAGAAGTATTGGTTGTCCTCCGTGAGAAAGTCAAACCGGGTTTGACAACCAGGGAACTGGACAAAATAGCTGAAGGTATTGCAGAAAAAAGAGGAGCAAAACCGGCGTTTAAAGGTTATAGAGGCTATCCATTTTCGCTGTGTACCTCAGTTAATGACGAGGTCGTTCACGGAATGCCTTCGAACAGGGTTTTAATCGAGGGCGATATTATAGGGCTTGATTTTGGAGTTTACTATCAGGGCCTTTATGGTGATTCGGCGGTA
>PHBN01000540.1 GCA_002840635.1 Deltaproteobacteria bacterium HGW-Deltaproteobacteria-1 | reverse complement strand
GGAAACGTTCACGGCTACAAAAGGCCCGTCAGGAGCCGGGCCGGCACGGTGAATGCCTCGCGCCATCAGTTCCTTGCCGGTTCCCGACTCACCCGTGATTAAAACCGGATTGCCGCTGCGCGCCATTACCTGAGCATAGGAAATCAAGGCCTTCATCTGTGTGTTTTGCGTGAGGGTATCGGAAAACGCTTCTGGGATATCCGCTGCCTGACAACTGGCATTGACGGATAAACCGGCCAGCAGCCCTTTTCTTTCATAAGCCCTTTCAATGGATAAAATAAGCAGTTCATTGTCCACCGGTTTGACCAGATAATCGTAAGCCCCCTGCCGCATCGCCTTTACGGTGGTTGGAATATCATCGACGGCAGTCAGGATAATAAATTCCGTCCCGGGACAATATGGTTTGGTCGATTCCAGCACCTGCATGCCGTCCACCTCGGGCATGAGCAAATCCAAAAGAACAACATCAAAATTCTCCCGGCGGATTCTACGGATCGCTTCACTGCCGCTTTCACAGATTTCGACGCTCTTGATTCCGTGCCATTTGAGAATCCTCTTGACCGAGGAAAGGGAAACGTCCTCGTCATCGACAATCAATATTTTCATAGCTGTTGTCTCCCTATTTCATGGATGACCTTCTGGAGTTTATCAATGGTAAAAGGCTTTTGCAGCGTGCAATCCGGCAGAGTCCTGATCTGAGACGGCGCCTTGAGCGCCCGGCGGTCGGCCGAGTAGATAATGACCGGCAGCATAAATTGAAAACCGGCTGCCTTTTCCGGGACGCGAGAGCACGCTGATGGTGCCTTGATGTTCCTTGATCAGTCCATAAGATATGGAAAGCCCCAGGCCCGTACCGTCAAGTTCCCGCCTGGTCGTAAAAAAGGGATCAAAAATATGTTCCATGGTCTTGCGATCAATCCCCTTTCCATTGTCTTCAATATCGACGACCACTGATTTTAAGCGGTCAATGTAACGGCAGCGGATGCTGATGACACCTTTTTGCCCTTGGGGTATTGCCTGATGCGCGTTAATCAGCAGATTGGCGATCACCTGCTCGATTTTCTGGAAATGTCCGTGAATCGGAGGAATTTTTTTGGCAATCGTCTGATCGATTCTGGATACGTTTCTTCTGATCTGCGCTCCTACGATGACCAGCGCGCCTGCAATCACATCCGGAACGGCAACCATTTTCTTCTGCGCGGTTTCATCGGAACGGGAAAATTCCTTCAAACTCGTGATGACCCGGCTGATGCGGTTGGCGCCGATTTTAAATGCCTGGATGATCTCCCGCATGTTACTGCAGACTTCCTCATAGGACAACCCTCTTTTTTCCCAATCGGAATGATGTGAAGCACTGCGGGCCAGAATGGTTTCCACCGTGTTCCAGATTTGTTCCAGAATGGGAACATTGTACGCGATAAAGCTGACAGGGTTGTTGATCTCATGCGCGACACCCGCAACCACCTCGCCCAGCGCAGTCAGTTTGTGCGTCTGAATCATCTGCTGGAGCCTCAGCTCTCCTTCCTGTCGAATTTTTTTGTCCTCG
>PHBN01000539.1 GCA_002840635.1 Deltaproteobacteria bacterium HGW-Deltaproteobacteria-1 | reverse complement strand
GCTGGCCCTGAGCGTGCTGGGCGAAAAATTTCATTCTATGCTGGATGTAACGATTGTCTATCCCGACGGCATTCCGACGTTCTGGGATTTTTTATGCGGTAAAGTGAAAAGGGTCATTTTCCGCGTTTCTTCAGTGGAAATCCCACCGCAGTTTCTGCATGGCGATTACGAAGGCGACAAGGAATTCCAGGCTGCTTTTCAGCAGTGGGTGCAGGATTTGTGGAAGGAAAAAGACGCGAAAATTGCCGCATTGCTGAAGGAGGCCAAAGCACAATAGCGCTTTAGCCTCCCGTAAGTGTGGTTTGTATTCCTAAACCGCCTGTTGAGCGCGCGGGGCCCAGAAAATGCGGTCCGCATCCTTGAATGAACGCTGTTGCGGCCGTCTGGCCGATGGTGTCCGGGACGAAAAAAGTTTTCTGCCGATGGCGGGTCTAGTTAGTTGACCTGCACGTGTTCCCATTGATTCGCAGACCGACGGGCTGACAGTCAATCCATCCACATTCTGATATTGCCATTTATCCCCCAACAGCTTCTTGAGGGACCGCAACAGCTCGGCATCCTGCCCGGTGATGAAGGTAAACGCATCACCGGTCTTCGTGGCACGCCCCGTTCTGCCAATCCTATGAGTGTATGCTTCAGCCGTGGATGGCATATCATAATTAATGACATGGGAAATACGGGACACGTCAATGCCGCGGGCGGCGATATCCGTAGCCACCATCACTTCATTGGGTGTCGGTCTTCTTGAGAATATCCTTGAGCAAGGCTGTTTTCTGCTCTGTCTGAACCGGATAAAACTTGTGGGATACCGTCATGACCGGAGCGGAATTTCCTATTTGAATATTTACAGGATTATTGAGCAGATCATTGGCCAGGCTGCGAATTTCACTGGGCATCGTTGCGGAAAAAAGCAGGGTCTGGCGATGCGCCGGCAGATGCTTGACAATTTTACGGACCTCCGGCAGAAAACCCATGTCAAACATGTGGTCTGCCTCGTCCAAGACCAGTACTTCAACAGAAGACAGATCGATGGTGCCGCGGCCGATATGGTCGAGCAGGCGCCCGGGGCATGCAGAAACAATATCAACACGTGAACGCAGCTTGTTGATCTGGTTCACTACGCTGACCCCGCCATAGATGGTTGCACTGGAAAGCTTTGTCTTTAGCCCCAGCTGCAAGATCGCTTCATGGGTCTGTTCACTTAACTCCCGCGTCGGTGCAATAATCAGCGCACGAATCCTGCCACGCTGTCCCTGCATCAGGCGCTGTAAAATCGGCAGTACAAAAGCGGCTGTTTTCCCAGTTCCTGTCTCGGCCAGACCCATTACATCCCGTCCATCCATAATGTGCGCAATGGACTGATCTTGAATAGGGGTCGGCTTTTTGTAACCGGCGGCCGTTACGCCGGCCAATACTTTTTCATTTAATTGAAACTTCTTAAAACTCATTCTTTATCCTTATGTTGTATGTTTACCAGCATCTATTTATATTTAAAACCCGATGCGAACCGT
>PHBN01000172.1 GCA_002840635.1 Deltaproteobacteria bacterium HGW-Deltaproteobacteria-1 | reverse complement strand
CAAGAGTTTCGGAATTGATCCGCTCGAACACGACATTCGTTTTGTTGAGGACGACTGGGAATCTCCGACACTGGGCGCCTGGGGCCTGGGCTGGGAAGTCTGGCTCGACGGCATGGAAATCTCTCAATTTACCTACTTCCAGCAGGTCGGCGGTTTCGATTGCAGCCCTGTATGCGCTGAATTGACATACGGCACGGAACGCATCGCCATGTATATCCAGGGCATCAACAACGTCTATGATCTCCAATGGACAGATAAAGTCAAATACGGCGACGTGCATCATAAAAGCGAGGTGGAATTTTCCACCTACAACTTCGAAGTGGCGGACATCCCGATGCTGCGCAAACTCTTTGACACATACGAAGAGGAGGCCATGCGCATTGCCGAAAAAAACCTGGCCCTGCCCGCCTATGACTACTGCCTGAAATGTTCCCATACCTTCAATCTGCTCAATGCGCGCGGCGCAATCAGCGTGGCCGAGCGAACAAGCTATATCGGGCGCGTGCGCAATCTGGCGCGGCTAGCCGCCGAGCTTTATTTAAAGCAGCGAGAAGAAATGGGATATCCCCTTTTAAAAAACAACTAGATGACCTGGAGATAAAATGAGCAACGAACTGCTTTTTGAAATCGGCACTGAAGAAATTCCTGCGGGTTTTTTGTCCAAAGCCTTGGTTGACATGGAAGAAATCATCCGCAAGTCCCTCACGGAAAAACGAATCGCCTTTGACGTCATACAATGTCTGGCTACACCGCGCCGTCTTGTCCTCCATATAGCGGACCTTGCCGGGATGCAGGATGACCAGACGATCGAAAAGCTGGGCCCTGCCAAAAAGGCCGCCTTTGATGAAAACGGCCAGCCGACAAAAGCCGCCCTGGGGTTTGCCAGGGGACAGGGAATGGAAGTCTCCCAGCTGGAAACCATCACCACTGAAAAAGGCGAATATCTCGGCGCCCGAAAAACCATTCCCGGACAGCAAACGTCCGAACTGCTCCCCGGAATTCTCAAGGAGTTCATGCTTGCCATCCCCTTCCGGAAATCCATGCGCTGGGGAAACTATGATTTGCGTTTTGCGCGTCCGGTTCACTGGATTCTGGCGTTATACGGCGGAAATGAAATTCCCATGAAGATTGAAGACATCGAAAGCGGCAACACATCCTATGGACATCGCTTCATGAGCCCGAACCCTTTTACGGTTACGGGGTTTGAAGATTACCTGCGCAAAACCAGAGAGAATTTTGTCATTGCCGATCCCGGGGAACGGAAGAAATTGATCCTGGAGGAAGCCCGTAAGGCGGCGGCTGAAGTCGGCGGGGAACTGTTTTATACGGACGACCTGTTGGAGACGATCAGCTTCATTGTGGAATATCCGGTGATTGTGCGGGGTGGTTTTGATGAAGCCTATCTGGAAATTCCCAAGGATGTTTTGACAACCACCATGATCTCCCACCAGAAATATTTTCCTGTTATCAATAACGAAGGGAAGCTTCTGCCGTACTTCATCGCCGTAAGCAATACCCGGCCCCGCAACATTGCCGTCGTGGCTAAAGGCAACGAAAGAGTACTGCGGGCGCGACTTGCGGACGCATCATTTTTCTTTGAAGAGGACAAAAAAGTCACGCTGGAAAATCGTGTGGAATCTCTTAAAAAAGTGGTCTTTCATACGCTTTTGGGAACATCTCATAAAAAGGTTATGCGTTTCCGGAAACTCGCTGTCAAGATCGCATCAAAAGTCAAACCTTCCGTCAAGAAAAATGTGGACCGCGCAGCGCTTCTGGCCAAAGCCGATCTGGAATCGCTCATGGTGGGCGAGTTCGCGGAACTTCAGGGCATCATGGGCCGTGAATATGCCCTTTTAGCGGGCGAAAAACCGGAGATTGCCAGCGCCATCTATGAACACTACCTGCCTATTGTTGCCGGCGGAGACCTGCCTCAAACCGATGAAGGGGCAATCGTCGGCATTGCCGATAAAATTGACACGATCGTCGGGTTCTTCGCTGTGGGCATACCCCCAACGGGCACCGCCGATCCCTATGCGCTACGCCGCCAGGCGCTTGGCGTAATTAACATTATATTATCAAAAGGTTATGCCTTGAGCCTGCATTACCTTATTGATGAGAGTCTGGCGTCACTCAAAGATGTCCTGAAAAAACCTGCCGAAGAAATCAAGAAAGATGTATTGGAGTTTTTTAAAGGACGCCTGCAGAATCAGTTGATTAGCCAGGGCTATGCTTATGACACGGTGGACGCAGTTCTTTCAACGGATATCGATGATTTTGTCCAGGTTATCGAAAAAATTAAAGCTCTGCAGTCCTTCCGGCAAAATCCGGAATTTGAGCCCATTTCCGTTGCTTTCAAAAGGGTGGATAATATTCTAAAAGACTTTCGCGATGGCCAGGTGGATGTCAACCTGCTTGTTCATGAAGCTGAAATTAAACTGTTTTCATCATTTGACAGCATTAAAACGCGTGTGGAAAAAGGCGTTGCCGAAAAAGACTTTCAGGCCGCACTGAACAAACTTGCTGCTTTGCGTCCCCCCGTGGATACTTTTTTTGATCATGTGATGGTTATGGACAAAGATGAAAAGATCCGTTTCAATCGTTTGTCCCTTCTGGCAGAGATCTCCGCTCTGTTTCACAAAATCGCCGATTTTTCAAAAATTGTGACCGCCGGTTGATCAAAAGAGGCGCGGGATATGTAATTCCTCTTTTTTAAGGAACCTGTACCTGACGATCAGTTTCATTGACATTCATCCCTGTGCTTGCTAAAATAATAAATCTGCTTCGCTGTACAAAAGCAGATAGGGAGAAGTTTTTCGATGAGCTTTCAGCCTGAACCCGATCCAACTGTCTTCGTTGATGAAAAACTGCGGCTACGAAAAAGTCTGCAGGAAATCAGCAACCGCATCCATGCAGCACAAAACATACCGCAAATCCTGATAGATCTGAAAGACGGCATCCTGAATCTGTTTAACGCCCAATCGATTACGATTTATATCGTAGACCAGCTCCACAATGAAATCTACTCCATGTTTATGGCCGGTTCCCAGCTCAAGGAAATCCGCGTGCCTATTAACAGTCAGAGCATCGCGGGTTATGTGGCCAATACGTTTAATCTTGTCAATATCAGCGATGCCTATAATCAGGCCGAACTCAAAGCGATGGACTTTGAACTGACTTTCGATGGAAGCTGGGATGATGAAGAAATGGAAGCTGCGTGGGCGGGAGCCCGCGAGAAAAAAGAATCCATTGAATATTATCTGATGAATAATCACAGAATTTCCAAGGATGACATCGGACACTCTTTTGAAGACTTTTATCGCTGCCGGTTTATTGATTACAATGATAAAACCGTGATTCCCGGCGATTTGTTGAAAAACCTGAAAAAAGATTATCTTCACCGTGAATTGTGGGTGCCGCTGGAAACGATTGACGGATGGATTCACGTAATTGTTGATGATCCCAACAACATCCTGAAGAGAGACGCCATCGAAAACCTTTTGAAAACAAAAAAAGTGAAGTATGACGTCGCCCTGCCTGAAGATATTTTAAAATTCATCAACTTTTTTTTCGGCTCTTCTGAAGCCGAACATTCTTTTACAGAACTTCTGGGCAGGCTCGATGACGAGGATAGAAACCTGTATGATGACGAAGACGGCGGTGAAATGATCACGGAATCCGACAGCGTGATCATGCAGCTGGTTAATAAAGTTATCAATGACGCCTGCGCTCGCCGGGCATCCGATATTCATATTGAACCGAACGTAGGCAAAAAAAATGTGGAAATCCGTTTCCGTGTTGACGGTGACTGTGCCATTTATCAGACCGTTCCATACAGTTACCGCTTAGCGATGATTTCGCGCATCAAGATCATGTCCAACCTGGATATCACTGTTAAACGATTGCCCCAGGACGGTAAAATAAAATTCCGCCGCTCTTCCGGCGAAGAGCTGGAACTGCGTGTAGCCACCATTCCCACACAGGGAGGCGTGGAAGATGTCGTCATGCGTCTTCTCGCCAAGGGTGAAACCATGCCCCTTGAAGAGATGGGATTGACAAAACATAATTACAGTGAGCTTATCAAAATCATCAACAAGCCCTATGGAATGATTTTAGTTGTCGGGCCAACCGGCTCCGGTAAAACAACCACACTGCACGCGGCACTCCACAACATCAACAAGCCCGACAGAAAAATCTGGACAGCTGAAGACCCTGTGGAAATCACTCAATACGGCTTGCGCCAGGTCCAGGTGCAGCCGAAGATTGGTTTTGATTTCGCGGCGGCCATGCGGTCATTTTTACGTGCGGACCCCGACATCATCATGGTTGGCGAAATGCGCGATTACGAAACGGCAAAAACCGGTGTTGAAGCGTCCCTGACCGGTCATCTGGTGTTCAGTACCCTTCACACCAACAGCGCTCCGGAAACGATCGTTCGTCTGCTCGATATGGGCATTGATCCCCTCAACTTCGCCGACGCCCTGCTGGGCATTCTTGCCCAGCGACTTGTCCGTACGCTGTGCAAAAAATGCAAGGAGCAGTACCACCCCGACAAAGACGAATATGACGAGATCGCCCAAAGTTACGGCGCTGAAGAATTCGCCAAACTGAAAATCCCTTATAACAACAGTTTTAAACTCTATCGTCCAAAAGGATGTGATACCTGCGATAAAACCGGGTACAAGGGCAGGATGGGCATTCACGAACTTCTGGTGGCCACGGATGAAATCAAGAGACACGTGCAAAAACATGAAACGGTGGAAGTTATGCGCAACACAGCAATGTCTGAAGGAATGACAACTCTGCTCCAGGACGGCATTCTGAAATCGATCCAGGGGTTGACCGATTTTAAACAAGTTCGTCGTGTCTGTATTAAATAAACATTGATTATATTCCATAAACAAAAGAAGACATTAAAAAAACAGGAGAATGAGGCCATGAACATCGGTGAACTTCTGGGCGCAATGGTGCAAACAGGAATGTCTCCATCGTCGGGCGAGAGGATGAAGAATTCGCTGGGCGGCGGCAATGTCATGGACAGCCTGTCGGGCATGCTTGGAAAATCGGCCGGACAGGGAAGCGGAGGCGGCATCGGTGATCTGCTTTCGACCGCCCTGGGTGGCGGCAAAAGCAGCAGTGGCGGAGGTATCGGCGACTTGCTTTCGAGTATGATGGGAGGAGCCGGAAAGGCAGTCGGCGGTAACAGGAACCTTGCCGTGGGAGGCTTGGGAGCGCTGATCGGAGCACTTCTGGGCGGAGGAGGAAAATCCTTGAAAGGAGCAGTAGGCGGGGGACTGATGGCACTGCTTGGAGCCATGGCCTTAAAAGCCCTGAAAGGGAGTGGTGAGCAGAACCAGCAGGTACCGGTCGGGCTTCTGGAACCTCAGACGGATGCCGATAAAAAAGAACTTGAGCAGAGTTCAGAATTGATCCTGATGGCTATGATGAACGCTATCAAATCAGATGGTCAGGTTGATCAGAATGAGGTCAACCGAATTACATCGTAATTTCAGGAATTAGGCGTTGATGATGAAACTCAAAACTATTTAACTAATCAGCTGCAGCAACCAATGGAAACAGAAAAACTGATTGCGGCCGCTCAGGGACAACCTCAACTCGCGGCGCAGATTTACGCAGCATCGCTTTTGGCCATAGAAGTGGACACCCAGGCGGAGAAAGACTATCTTGGCCAGCTGGCTGCGGGCATGGATTTATCCCCGCAGGTCACCGGCCGGATTCATGAAATGGTCGGTCTGCAGCCTGCATAAAACCGGCGGGGCAAAAAGACAAACGGAACATTCACGTTTTATTGTCCCCACCTTTCTTTTTTTCACACTCTGTTATAGCACGCAACGGTCACTAAACGAAAAAAATCATAAGCGGTATGTGTCTTTCCCCGGTTTGAAAATTCGGGCTCTAAACACGATATTGATGGGACGGAAAAACAACTTTTTTTGCAGTTCTGACTCTGGATAAATTTCTTCGTCAGCAGTGAAGTCAGGCTCGCCATATTTCCCCGTTTTTCAGCAACAGATCATCAACTTTGCAATTATCTTGGGTTATTGATTCTCTCGAGCATCAACTATTTGACAGTTACTACCGTTTAAATTTCTTGAGAAAAGAAATCAATACTGGTATGAAAACAGGCTGATTAAGAAAATTTATTTTAAGGATGGATATTTATGTTGAACCCCAATTTCAGTTCCGGCCCCTGCAGCAAGAGGCCAGCGTGGAGCATCGACGCGCTGAAGAGCGCGCCGGTCGGCCGCTCACACCGTTCCGCACTGGGAAAAGAAAGAATCGTCAAAGCAATGAACGATACAAGAAAAATCTTAAACATTCCGTCAGATTACCTTGTGGGCATTCTGCCGGCTTCCGATACGGGCGCTTTCGAATGCGCCATGTGGTCACTTTTAGGTCCCAAGCCCGTGACTGTACTGGTCTGGGAGAGCTTCTCCGAAGGTTGGGCAACAGACATCAACAAACAGCTGAAACTCAATCCTATTATCATCAAAGCCGATTACGGCAAGATTCCCGATCTGTCCAAAGTGGACTGGAAAGGCGATGTAGTGTTCGTATCCAACGGCACCACCAGCGGTGTGCGCATTCCCAACTGGGACTGGATTCCCGCTGATCGTGAAGGCCTGTCACTGTGCGATGCCACCAGCTATGCCTTTGCCAATGAGATCGACTGGAGCAAAATCGATGTTCTGACGTTCTCCTGGCAGAAATGCCTCGGCGGCGAAGCCGCGCACGGCATGATGATTTTGAGCCCCAAAGCAGTCGCCCGTCTGGAATCCTATACACCACCCTGGCCCATGCCGAAAATTTTCCGACTGAAAAAAGGCGACAAGATCAATAAGGCCATTTTTGAAGGCGATGTCATTAACACTCCTTCCATGCTGTGCGTTGAAGATTACCTTGACGCCCTCGATTGGGCAGACAAATTCGGCAT
>PHBN01000171.1 GCA_002840635.1 Deltaproteobacteria bacterium HGW-Deltaproteobacteria-1 | reverse complement strand
TGCCACCACAACCATTTTCAGCTTTAACGAAACGATTAAAAGAAGATACTTGACATCTTCCTTAGAAGAGGAAGAACATCACGGGATAAATCCATCATCGATGTTTTAATTTTCGGAAATAGTCACGTCGTGCATCATCCACAAACAAAGGTTTTCAAAATTCCCAACATTATTGATTACGATTTGAAATCATCAGGATAATCAACAAAAAAATCACACGCCATCTACCTCAAAACTTGAATTTGCAAAAATACGAATATCTGTCGGAAATTCTTTACAATATTAGTTTAACCCAATTTGATTGTAATACATTCTTGTTATTATTTTATCGGTAACTACGGCCAAACATAACGCATAAATATGTGTCGGTATTCTTTACACTTCGCGTTGTTAGCAAATATCTTAAAATAAAAATAACAATGTAATTTCATAATTTTATGCAGTCTTGATGGACAAGGCACAAAAATTGCTGTTCTATTGTTGATTTCAATAATAGATTTTAATCATAACTGATGTTTATTGTGTCATTACATTAACATACCATAATGGAAGTATGGATAGTCAAATGTGTAAACTGAAACGTAGCAAGTACGAGCTGTTTTCTAAAAAAAATGGAGGTTTAATTTTGAAGAGGTCATCATTGTTATTATTCATATCTATTTTTTTTCTAGGAATTGCCGAATTTAGTCCTACTCTTGCCACAGCAGATGAGATTAACGTGTACGATGTATACAGCTTTCGTGACAATTGGAGCGCTAACACAGTGTTTAATGGAACAGGAGGCAGTAATAGATTAACCTACGGGGCAATTTCCGTTGTTCCAAACAAAGACAATGGGACTATTGGTACAGCCACTCAGGATTCGATTTATGGTATGGTAACAAGGCCTCTCACCTTTTTACCTTTTACCATCACACCCAATCAATTTGCGGATAGCATTCCCTATTTTCCTGGCTTGACTGGTCAGTGGAAGCTTACATTTACCAATGGATTGAATACAAAAGAAGTATATACACCGGCTGTGGGTAGTGCACAGCTATCCCCCTTTGCGACAAACGTTGCAATCTCCGGTAGCGGCTCAAATCCTACTTTTAGCTGGACCGTCCCTACGGGATACACCCCCAATTACATCAGGTTAAATATTTTTGATTTGGAAGACCGCCTGCCGAATGGTGACGCCAACAATATTTTCTATACCGACTTATCGAGTACTACGACATCTTATACTATCCCGACCAGTCTTCCAAATGCAGTAACCCTTGAGCAGGGCCATCAGTATTCCTTTTCAATATCATTGACTCAAACGCGAGATAATACCGCTAATGCCTATATGGCGAATATTCTCAGCCGATCGAGATCCTTTTTTGAGTTTACACTGTTAGACGAATCTGAGCCCAATGTCTATCTGCCCATTGTAACCCCTGGCCCGACACCGTTTTATACCTTCAATGTGGATGTTAGTTCAGGACAGCAAATTTTTATTGATCCGATGGTTGCTGTCGGTTACGATTATGCAATCGGCGCGAATAACCCTTATTTTGCATCAGTGACTCTTCCCGTCGGCATCGGTGACGGTATTTATGCTTTATATTTATTTGATGAAACCCTAAACAAATATGTTTTTAAAGGATATATTAATGGCGGCGAAGCTTTTGCTTTTGATGGAAACGGTGTTGATAGATTCCGTATATTGGGCATCGAAACTAGCGCGGCGCTGGATCCTAATGATGCAACAGCTTTTATTACCGGTCTTACGTTCGCTGGGAATGGCACATTTACCGGCACTATGACACCCATCACGCAAGATGTTCCCGAACCCGCCACCATGCTGCTTCTTGGACTTGGTCTGATTGGGGTAGCAGGGATCAGGAGAAAGTTCAAAGGGTAACTTAGTATTATATACTTTCAAGAGGAAGGCAGGGTCAATTGGCTCTGCCTTTTCTATTTTATGAGATAACGATTACGGTTTGAAATGTTGTGTGAATTGGAAAAATAAAAAAACAACATTACAGTCAACTATATTTAATTCTTCCCTCAATAAAACATGTTTTACGGCTCAGCATGACAAAAATGGTACGAATAAGTTTATGAGCTGTGGCCAGGACCGCTTTCTTATAAGGCAGTCCGTCTTGCTTTCGTTTTTTGAAGTATGCCTTAAACAAATCATTATTGATAATGACTTTTGTCGCCATGAGCCAGATCACCCTTCTCAAGTGCCGGTTTCCCCTCTTGCTTATTCTACTCTTTCCTGCGTATTTACCCGATTCATAGGTTGAAGGATCGAGACCGGAGGCGGCGATAAGCTTCTTGTCATTTTCGTAAATCTCTATTGCGCCGCCCATCTCAATCAAGAAGTTCATGGCCGTATTTTCTCCTATCCCTTTCACGGAGCAGAGAATCTCCATATCCTGTTTCATCCTTTCGTTTAAGGTGTCCATGAGCGCTTTTGTGGTCTCCTCCATTTGTTCCTCAACATGCATAAGGAGTGATGCCTCCTGCCTGAGTGTAAGCTCTTTTGCGGGACTTGCTACACCAACTGACGATGTGGCGGTATCCATGAGTGCTTTGATGGTGACACGAGGTTTGTTGCCTCGGCCCTTGCCCTTAAAAACGTCTGCAATAGCGGAGGAATCAGCCCATCTTATCGTATGCGCGGAAGGATATTCCATTAAGAGGCGAAGGGTTGTTTTTGTAAAGACTCCGGTTATGTGTTCAAGTTCCGGGAACGTGACCGAGAGAATCCTCTTCATGTCGCCCTTAAGCGACGTCATGTGATCGGCAAGCTTTTCTCTTCTCCTTGCGAGGTCTTTAAGCTCCGTTATCAGGTAATCGGGGGTCTTCACCGAGAGGATCTCTTTCTCTTGCAGTATGAACTGGGCAATAGTAAGAGCGTCCTTCTTGTCAGTCTTAGTTTTTCTTAACGAACGTTTTGAGAACCCATTAATAAGAAGAGGATTGATTACGACCACCCTGTAATCCTCAGCAGCGAGATAGCTAAAAAGGGGGATGTGATACGACGCGGTGGATTCCATACCTAGGAGAAAAGACGTCTTGTCCTTGGGCAATCGGACAATAAGTTTTTCAAACCCTTCCCGGTCCATGGAACAGGTGAGGCTGAAGACCTTCTCTCCTTTCTCTCCTATACAGCAGGCATCAAACTTCTCTTTTGATACATCAAGGCCGACAAAAAAGTTCATGACTTGCACCTCCTAACTGTAGTATAAAAAAAGCAGGAAGTGCCTCCGGCCAATCCTCCTAAGGTAACAAGGGCTCATCCAAGGCCCAATCAACTTATCATGGCTCCAAGAGGCAGGGGATAGACTGAAAAATAAGGGTTCGCACGACCCAGGAAGCTATAAGTCCTCCTGCCTTTCTTGGGGCAAATCTTACCTGCTTACAGAATATTTATACAGGAATTAATGGTAGGAGGAAGGAATTTATGATTTGTGATTGTCTTTACACCTGCTGTCAAGAAAATCTGTCAAATGACAATTAAAAGAAAAGCCGCGTTTGTGCCAATGCATAGTTAGAAACGGATATATCATGTGCTGTCGGAATAGGGCTTTTTATTTTCTCTAACATGTATTTTTAGATCGCGATTCCAGAACGGAATGTTCTTACTATGTTCTTGCTTGTTTTTTTGTATTATATATTGATATTATTAGATAAATGGCGGAAGTGCATGGGAATCGAACCCACCTGGGACGGTTCTAGCGCCCCACACTGGATTTGAAGTCCAGGAGGCCCACCAGTTTTAAAATGGTTCGGCTGTCAACTTGCAAATGCCATCAGGTGAAAATAGATGCAAAGGTTTTCCTGCATTGATATTTTTAGAAAGCCTAAGCGGAAACCTGTGGGTCAGTTGAGATTGAGCAAATCTTGCGGATGATCAAATAGATAATCAGGTCTGGAGTCGGCCATTTTCCCTTTGCTGTGCCATCCCCAAGTGACACCAACCGTTTTTATGCCGGCCTGTTTGCCTTCTTTTATGTCTCCGGTCGTGTCGCCGATGTAGTAAATGTCTTGCGGCTTAACGCTATACTTTTGAATGATATACAGAATTTTTTCCGTTTTGCTGAGCATGAAATCCGAACCCAGGATATCATCAAAAATTCCATTGAAGTCATAGAGGCGCAGGGCTTCCCGGATGGTCGGCGTGTCGTTCGAAGAAATCACCACCAGCGGGTGATTTTTCTTTAATTCCCGCAAAACCGGCCGGATCGCGTCAAAGGGTTTCATCTCAGCGTAGTTAATCTTTGCAAGGATACCGGCGGAGGCGGCTGTAAACTTATCCATATCGACACCCTTTTCTACCAGGGATTCATAAAAATTCCCCTCAAAGAGTTCCAGAAATTCTTCGCGGCCACGCGTCAGCGGTTGTCCGATTTGCTGCAGACAATCGGTTACGGTCTTTTCATAAACGTCGATCGAATCCACTAAAACGCCGTCAAAATCAAAAAGCAGTAAATTCATT
>PHBN01000170.1 GCA_002840635.1 Deltaproteobacteria bacterium HGW-Deltaproteobacteria-1 | reverse complement strand
GGTCAAGGAACACGCTGTAAAAGGGTACGAGATGTTGAAGGATGTAGAGTCTCCCTGGCCGCTGGCGGAGATGGTTTATCAGCATCACGAGCGGATGGATGGTTCGGGTTATCCGAGAAATCTGAAGGGGGAAGAGATTATCATGGAAGCCCGGATTCTGGCCGTTGCCGATGTTGTGGAAGCCATGTCGTCCCATCGTCCCTACCGTCCGGCCCTGGGTGTTGAGGCAGCCCTGGAGGAGATCGGAAAAAACAGGGGGACTCTTTATGACGATGCTGTTGCCGAGGCCTGTTTGAGATTATTTCGGGAAAAAGGTTATCGTTTACCAGAGTTCACCTTGTAAATGGAGTTCGTAAAGCTGGTTGGGGCAGAGCTTTTGTCCCCCTTTGGAGGGGGCCAGAGAGAAGTGTTCCCCGGCAATTCTTCCTGTATTGTTATCATTCTTAAGTTTTACCACCGCCGGCACTTCGTGACACCTCCGCCTAACCTGATAACCTAACCACCTAAAGGTGGCGCGAGGTCACACGAGGTCATGCGAGCGGAGGACAGGAAGCGGAGCTGAGCCTTACCCCTTCCGGTCGCTGAGCCTGTTGAAGCGATCCTTGTCCCTTTCCCCCTGTCTTTATTACCCCAGCCCCTGTTTCTTTTCTTTTGATAGCTTCTCCAAATCCATCGCCACTATGTAGTCGTGGAAGTTGGGGTATTTGTCGGCATCGTTCCCTATGATTGGCTTCTGGGCTTCTTTGGTGAGTTCCCAGCGGTAGAGACCGTCGAGCCCATCGGCAACGAAGCTCGTAGGATATTTTGTCCATGTACATCCCTTAGGATTAAAACGTTCTATTACCAACAAAATCGGTGAGCCCAGGTAGTTGGGGTATTTCTCAGATATCGGCATCAGGTAGGTTCGTTTCTCATCAAGATTTATGAATTGTTCAAAAGTTACCCATTTTCCGTCGGGTGAAAATGAAAAATAGTCCGTTATTTTAAGTATAGTCTTTGGAGCTCTGTCTCTATCTTCACCCCAACTTAAAAGTGTATCGGGCGTATTTCCACCACCATAAAGAATTGCAAAAGGCAATGTCGGATGAATAACTATACGGGTAAAATTCAATCTGTCTTTATTTTTATTAATCAAATCTCCCAGCGGATGACGGGCTGGTTCCAAATTGTTATCGTAAACCACAATAATCTTTTTGTTAAAATACCACAAAAAAACATGGTCCTGTGCAACGGTCCAGATCGAACCGGTGCCGATATCTATTTTCCCGACCAATTTAACATTATCCCCGCTTAGATCAAACAGGTGCAGGTAAAATGTCCCGTCATTATGGTCTTCCGAATGCCGGTTTAAGCCTTCCGCTTCAACTAGAAACAGATTTTTCCTGGCATCCGCGATAGCAATGTTCTCGATCTTTTCATCGATCGAAGGGAAAAGACGATAATATTTATGGCCGCCGGTCTTGAAGTTGAACATCAAAAAGCGCCGGGTCTGACCAAAAGCGATGGTATCCGGCAGTATCACCGGAAGAAATGTTCCGCCACCACGCATATCATCAAGCAGGCTTCGGAAATGGTTCTCCACGTCCAGTTTTTCCTTGTGAAAAGAAATCACCGTAATGGCGTTTTTCAGATCGTTGGTCCCCACGGCATTGTCAAACGGCACAGGAAACAATGAAATACTGGAGCGTGCATCGATCTTATAAATCTGTGGATTCAATGTAATTGCGTTTTCAGCATCATATAATGGTTCCATTTTATTCTTTCCTCCCCCATAAACGGCAGTGGTTGATAATAAACTGATGATGACCAACACTAAAAAAATGAGCCATTTTTTTTCAGTAGCATGTTCATTCGTTTTTTCCTTTCATGGAGTTACCCTGAAGTAAGAAGATCATCCTTTGTTTGCCTGACCACGGCACCCTTGGGATCGAACTGCTCGACTTTTTCTCTCACGAAGGACAGCCGCCACACGAAAATAGCAGCCAAAACAGCACCACTCGCGGCGTGGCTGCCGGAATAAAATAGTTTTTTTTAAAGTGATAATTTGAAGACGGGGGCTATTAAAACATTACCGATGTTTTTGTCAATAAAAATTGTTTGTCTGAAGAAAGGGGATCAAGAATCTTCTCTATTATGGATTTTTGTCATTTTTACAATTTACCACCTCCGGCGCTTTGCGCCACATCCGCCTAACCCGATAACCTAACCACCTAAAGATGGCGCGAGGGCACACGAGGTCACGCCAGCGGAGGACAGGAAGCGGAGCTGTGCCTTACCCCTTCCGATCGCTGAGCCAGTCGAAGTGTCCCTTGTGCCTTTCTT
The DNA here is from genome assembly GCA_002840635.1 of Deltaproteobacteria bacterium HGW-Deltaproteobacteria-1. GTDB lineage: Bacteria > Desulfobacterota > Syntrophia > Syntrophales > Smithellaceae > UBA8904. The sequence continues at coordinate 5,645 of PHBN01000170.1, read as the reverse complement.
CTTACCCGTGGATTAATAATCCAGGTTTTCTGCTTCGAGGCCGTTAAGCAGTGCTGAAGCCATCTGATCGACAATCGATTCGATTGCCTGTTCAAACCAGGCATCTTCCAGTCCATGATGCACGGCGACCCTTTTCAGAAAGTCATTTTCTTTTATATGGAAATGCCCGTCGGCAAGCGCCAGCCGGATGCCGTCTCTGATGAAGCATTTGGCGACATCAGAATTGGAAAATTTCGGCAGTTCAGTAGTGAAGAGAGTATTTCCCAGAGCTTCTGTGATCGTTTTTTCACAAAAGCGTTGCTCAAAGTCCAACAACTTGCCCACGCGCAGCATCATCACTCTTTCTTTTTCGTGGATCACGCCGTCATTACAAACCAGGAGCAACAATCCCTTAAAATATATACTGCGGTCCGTCAGGGTGATTTTTGTTTTCTTTTTCATATCATTTCTCTTTGCTCAACATGAATGTTGTCCATTGAAAAAAAGGATTCTGTCAAATTGTTTTGTCCGTAAAAGCTTTCAGGGTCTGATTTCATGAGCATTCAATTTATTTTCATTTGCCGGATGACGACAAATGGTCTGCGGTTCGAAAATACATGACGACAGGAACAAGAGCAAATAATGTCAGTGCTGCGCCTGCCGCAAAAACGGTTTGATAACCGAACATCTGGGTAAAAAGGCCGCCGGCCAGTGCCGCAAAACCGGAGACGGTCACCTGAAATGCCGCCTGCAGTGTATAGTCGGTGCCCGGCAACTGCTTTCGGCATACATCCATCATCGATGTAAATAAAGCTACGGTTGACAGTCCATCGGCAAATTGCTCCATGCAGATCACCGTATACAACGCCCGGATGTCATAGCCGCCACCCGCTATATACAGGTACCCGATAAAGCCCGCCGCCTGCATAGCTCCGAAGATCAAAAGAGCCTTGTAGTGTCCGAGACGGAGCAGGAACAGGCCGCCAAGCAATGCACCCGCAAGGCCTGCCGTCGCGCCAACCACGCCGGTCAGAAGCCCGATATCCGAGAGAGACAGGCCATGATCCGAGAGCAGTGGACCGATCATTCTTGAGGCCAGTGAGTCGCCTGCCTTGAACGTTGCGACCGTGACCAGCCACCATCCCATGCGCTCTCTTGAAAGAAAATCTGTAAATAATCTTACATATCCATGCCAGCCGCGCCATGGAGCATGCTTTGTTTCTTCTCTTTCCAAAACTTCCGGCTCGCGCATAAACCAGACGGGCAACAAAATTGGAACGATGAGAAACGCGAGGGCTGTGTATTGTAACCGATAACCTGCACGCTGTTGCCAAGGCCGCGCAGGTGCGGTGCCAGCCTGCTTACCGCCAGACCGTCTGTTGCAATGTCCTGTGTTGCAGCGGTGATGTTCATCAGGAAAAGCAGCATCATCAGAAAAGGGAACGATTGCGATACCCAAGTGCCAAAATCCCGGGAGGCCAGCAGGATCATCAAGCCAAACGTCGCAAGGTTGAGAGTCAGCAGCCAGCTGCGGCGTGTCCAGAAGCGGTCCAGAAACGGCGCCCAAAGGAACTTCAATGTCCAGGGAAGGGCGAGCAGTGCGGTGAATCCTATCGTGGACAACGATATGCCCTGTTGCCTTAAAAGAGGCGGCAGGGCCTTGCCAAGCAATCCGGAAGGCAGCCCCTGTGCGAAATAAAGCATTGCCAGCAACCCCAGCAGAGGCGCATCTAATGCATGGCGCTCATGATTCACAGATTGACCGTCCATAAAAAGATTTGCGAGGGTGCATCATTTCCTCCAGGTCATTGAAAGCGAAGAACAGTATTCTTGCGACTTGTTTATATTTCATGGGAGCGCCTTTTGTTGGCATTCAGATTCTCCGAGGCACTGATATTTTATAATCTTATCCATGTTTATTTGCAAAGAATATTCTGTGTTTCCTCATGATATCCGCCTCGATAAGAAATCCACAGGATTTTATCCCTGTATGGCGGAATGACTGATTGTTTTTTGTAAAATTTCTTTTCATTTTTCATGAATTAAAGTAGGTTGCAAACGGAAAGAGGGCAGAGATTGATGTTCTCAAAAATCTCCTGCCCGGATGAATTTCATCCCTTTCCCGACAGAGAAATGAAATGGCGAACAGGTCAGGCAAACATAAAAGATCTTCATCAGAACCGGACTGCGGATTGAAATATCAGGGCATAAAAAACCCCGGTGCTATTGCGCAAACAGATGTGGACCCACGCGTCTGCGGTTTACTGGACGCAGTCAGGCGTGGATGGTATCAATTAAATTCCGGGGAGCTTTTTGCCGGCTTCAAAATTACAAAGGATGATGTTGTTTTAGATGTCGGATGCGGTGAAGGGAATGCTGCAAAACAACCCCGGCAAGAAAAGTTGAAGGTTTCGTCAGTGACACAATGCCGTTGCCGCTGCCCGGTGAGTATGCAACCAGGATCCTGGCCACGGAAGTGCTGGAACACACCGCACAGCCTGAAGCAATTATGGAGGAACTCGTCCGGGTGGGCAGACCGGGAGCCCGGTATTTTATCACGGTGCCTGATTCACGGTCGGAAATACTGCAGAAGCCATTTGCAAATCCTGTCTATTTTACCCAGCCGAACCACATTCAGATTTTTGATAAGGAGCGCTTTGTCCGGCTGGTGGAGAATTCAGGATTAAAAGTGACAAGATACGAAACATGGGGTTTCTACTGGACTTTCTTTATGTCCGTATTCTGGCTGGTTCATCAGAAGGGAGATCTGCAAGGGAGCGTTCTGGATTCTATCGCTCCCCCGTATCATCCTGTTTTGCAAAGCTGGTCAAACACCTGGGCCGGTTTAATGGAATTGAAAGGCGCTGAGAAAGTTATGGAATCTTTCGATCAATATCTACCCAAAACCCAGCTGATTATTGCCCGGAAGGGGTAGCTGCATAACCCCAGAGGAATACCTTGAAAGACTTTACGGAAGGCAGCATCGCAAGACAGGTAATTGATTTCACAATGCCCATCATGTTGGGCAATTTGCTGATGTCCGTCTACGGCATTATCAACCTGATCTGGGTGGGCAGACTTCTGGGGCATAAGGCAGTTGCCGCCGTAGCCGCTTCCCTTCCCATCATTATGCTGCTGCCCTCGTTTCTCATCGGGCTGGGAATGGCCACGAATGTCCTGATTGCGCAGGCATTCGGACGAAAAGACAAGGCCATGCTCAGGAAAATCCTGTCAAACTCATTTTTTTCTTCGGTTCTGTTCTGCCTGGTGATTTCCGTCGTTGCCCTGATATTTCGCCGCCAGCTGCTCGAATGGGTGCATGCGCCGGTGGAAATCCAGGACATGGCTTTGTCTTATCTGACGATCATGATGGCCACGCTGGTCTTTCATTTTTTTATCAACTGGATGAACGGCATGCTGCGGGGACTGGGTGATGCCACAACAGTCGTAAAGATACTCATCATGCTTGCCGTGTTTAATATCATATTCGTTCCACTGTTCATCCGGGGGGTCGGTCCCCTGCCTCCACTGGGAGTGGCTGGCGCGGCATGGGGCACGACACTGGCGGCCGTGGCAAGCAGCATCATCGGGTATGTTTACCTGCTGCGTTTCAATCCCTACATTAACATGCGAAACTGGGATTACAGCCTGGACTGGCAAATCATCCGGGAAGTTTTTGTCATTGGTGTTCCTGCGTCGCTCCAGATGCTTGTGGTCTCCCTGGCCGGTGTAATCATTGTATCTCTTGTCAATCGTTATGGCACGGCCGTCACAGCGGCTTTCGGTATCGGCATGCAGGTCGACATGCTCGCTACGATCCCGTTTATATCAGTCGGGATGGCCGCGACGACTATTGCCGGTCAGAATCTGGGTGCTAAGAATCTCGACCGCGTTTTCCAGACGTTGCGGGTATCTGTTTATCTTGGTCTGGCCATTGCCCTTGTCTGCACCTTAGTGCTGTTGATATTTCCGGAGTACATCGGTGCCGCTTTCCTCAAAGAATCAGCAGAAAGGACGCGTGTGCTCAGTATTGTCCGCGATTACTATCAGTGGATGGCATTTATTTTTCCCTGCTTTGCTGTTATTTTTGCCATTCAGGGAGTGCTTAGGAGCGCCGGTGACACGATGGCTCTGCTGGCCCTGTCGTTCATTGCCATGTTTGTCATTCGAATACCGCTGGCGTATTTCCTTGCCGGACCCGGCGGTTTCAGGCAGGACGGCATCTGGATGGCCATGCTGGCAAGCAGCACACTTGCTGTCTTTTTAAACTGGCTGTACTATAAAAAAGGCCCGTGGAAGGAAAAAAAGCTGATGGGGAGACAAAAACCTTGAAAACATGATATTATTACTACAGCAACGAATATATAAATGAGTTTCACTAATGTCCTCTGCCGGCGCGCGTGCCCTTCAGGGTAGAGGTGGCGTGAAACGCCGTAGGTGGTAGTTGTAGGGATTGCTCCCCGAGCAATCCGAAGCGACAAGAATGGCAAATACCATACAATTACACGAAGCATCCCGCATGAAGTGACAACCTCCCCCTGCCCCCACCATGAGGGGGACAAGAAAGGAATTATCGTTTTTTGCGGAAGATCAGTTTGATCGGGACCTTGTCAAAGCCGAATTCGGTGCGGATTTGATTCATCAGGTAGCGCTCGTAGGAAAAGTGCACACCTTTGGCGTGGGGAACGAACAAGATAAATGTTGGCGGCTTTATACCGGTTTGCGTGGCGTAAGAGATGCTCATGGACCGGTTCTGAAAGCGTGCCATCGGGTTTTTCCGGACGGATCTTTCGACGAGATCGTTTAAGGGTGAAGTGCCCACTCTTTTCGTATACTGGCTGTAGACTTCGTTGATAAGTTCAAATATTTTCGGCGCGCGTTGTCCGGTCAGTGCCGAAATGAAAAGAATGGGAGCAAAATCCATGAACTTGAGTTCATCATGAATTTTTTCAACGAATTTGCCCACGGTGGTATTGTCTTTTTCGATTTTATCCCATTTGTTCACCACGATGATGCAGGCTTTACCGCGCTCGTAGGCGAGACCGACGATTTTAGCATCCTGCTCGGTGATGCCTTCTTCCGCGTCGATCAGCACCAGTGCAATATCGCAGCGGTTAATGGTTTTGAGCGCCTGGACAACGCTGTATTTTTCCAGCGTCAGGCTGATTTTGCTTTTCCTGCGAATGCCTGCCGTGTCAATCAGCAGATAATGTCGGCCGTGTACCTTGATGGTTGTGTCGATGGCATCGCGTGTGGTGCCGGGTGTGGGATTGGCAATGCTTCTATCCTTTCCGGAAATCAGATTGATGAGCGATGATTTACCGACGTTGGGTTTGCCGACAATTGCCACCGCAATGGGTTCGTCCTCATCGTCTTTACTTTCGGTGGCTTTAGGAAAACCTTCCGTCAGCACGCCCAGCAGTTCATCCACACCCAACCCGTGCTGAGCGGAAATGGAATAAATTTCATCGATGCCCAGCCGGTAAAATTCAGAGAGAAGTTCTTCATGGCGCGCACCGTCTACTTTATTGGCGGCGTAAAATACATTTTTGCCGCGGTTCCGCAACTGGCGCGCTATTTCAATATCCGTCGGGGTGAGGCCGTCTTTGCCGTCCATCAGAAAAATAATGACATCCGCTTCTTCAATGGCCAGGTTTGTCTGCTCA
>PHBN01000169.1:5440-9218 GCA_002840635.1 Deltaproteobacteria bacterium HGW-Deltaproteobacteria-1 | reverse complement strand
GGAAATTGCAGCCGATCGTCGCGATGGAGAAAGACTGCGATCCGGGCAGAAAATGGTACATGGGTTTTTTTTCGATAGGATCGATGTGAGAGGCAATCACATCCGCGTAAATCGTTGTGTAGAGAATTCCGCGCCTGTTTTGCCGTACTCCGCAAATTCCATACTTTGATTCCGAAATTTTGCATTCATGAGCGCACAAGTAACAATGAACCTTTTGCGAATCCAGCTTTTCCCACAGAAGCGCCTCTTTAATCATGGCTTTCCCCCTCGCCTCCTTCAGAACGATGAAGGCATCTTCTATTGCTGCTCCGTAGCCGGTTTCCTTCTTTCAGGGATCATTATTTCAGCACGATGCCGGCAGGATGACTCGACCTGCTATCCGCAGCAGGCCGGTCATATCCCGCATGTCCTAGGTTTGAGAAATTTCCGCTTTTGTGTCTTTGTAAGCATTGATACCGGCGTGAACGGCTTTTTTCAACCTGCCCTTTCCCTCGTGGTATGATGTCTTTGTTTCTTCAGAAAGCTCCGTTACTTTTTGACGTGCGCCGTCATACTGTGTCCTGGCCTTGTCTAATAAATCCTGTGACGAATTGTAAATTTGATCCCTGGTTTCTTTCCCGCTTTTGGGAGCAAAAAGAATGCCCGCTGCCACACCGGCTGCACCACCGATAATTAAACCCTTAAGAAATAATTCTGCATTCATGATAATTTCTCCTTTCATATCTCCTTTAATTTTGTGTGTTTCTGCTGCAAGCCACATTTGCTGTTCTGTTAAATGGTTTGCCTCGGGGGAACTTTTATTTGAAAAGTCCTTCCAAAAATATTTTTAACGCTTTCCATGATTCCTTGTCAGCCCTGGCGTTATAGGCCATAGGAAGATTGAATTTCTTCGCGTATTTATCGGCATCCGGATTGGTAAAAGCATGGATGGCTCCCGGATAGGATATAAACTGGTAATCCACGCCGGCATTTTTCATCTTCTCCTGAATGGATTGGATGGCCTCTTTTGAATTGAACTTGTCGTCTTCGCCGTTGAAGATAATGATTTTTGCCTTGACAGCGCCCGTTTTAACTTCCTTGACGGCTCCCAGACTGCCGTGAAAACTAGCAACACCTTTGAGGTCCGCTCCCTGAAGCGCCATATTCAATACAACGCCGCCGCCAAAACAATAACCGATAGCCGCTATTTTATCCGGATCAACCTGTGGCTGTTTTTTTAAAATGTTTTCAGCCTCTTCGAACCGGAGCTTTACAGTATCAAAATCCTTCGAAAGCTGAGACGAGAACAGAGTGGCATCTTTGGGATGTTCTGCTATTTTGCCGTCTCCATACATATCAACAGCAAAAGCCACATAACCTAATTTGGCCAGCATCCTGGCACGATTACGGATGTAATCATTCAGACCCCACCATTCATGAACCACCAGAATCCCCGGTCTCTTTTTCATAATATTTTGATCGTAGGCAAGATACCCTTTCATCGTAACGCCACCGGCCGTATAATTCACATATCTATCCACTATTTTTTGTTCTGCCGTGACCACCGATACGCCGGTCACTATCAGGAAAATGACCGTTAAAATAATGAACATTTTTTTCATAACGTCCTCCTTGCTAACAATTGGGCAGACTGTAAATTATTCGCCTTTGTTTGGGATGACAGGTCAAGCATAATAGCATGCATTCACTACCCGGCCTTTGTTACAGTATATGGCGGTTGTCCTTTAGCTGTTTGTATGCACATTCTGTAGATAGAACTACCGCGGATATCAGGATTCCAGCATGGCAGTCATGGTTATATCGGCCCGAAGTACCTTGGATACCGGACATCCCTCCCTGGCATTTTGGGCGGCTGCATTAAAAGCGTCCAGCGATGCTCCGGGTATTTTGGCTTTGACATCAAGATGTACGGCGGTGATGGCAAAACCTTTATCCTGCTTGATGATCGTAACGGTCGCTGTTGTTTGTATTGTGTCGGCGGTCAGTCCCGCGGCATTTAATTCTCCAGACAAAGCCATGGAAAAGCAACCGGCGTGTGCGGCGGCAATCAGTTCTTCGGGATTCGTGCCGGCAGCATTTTCAAAGCGGGCGGCAAAGGAGTATGGCGTATTGGACAAGACGCCGCTGTCCGTGGTCAAAGATCCATGTCCATCTATTATTCCACCTTTCCATACTGCCGAACCTGTACGTTTCATAGGTTTATCTCCTTTCCAATCTTGCTTTGACAGTTCGTTGATTCCTGCACACGAATAAGCACACCCGGTTTCGTCCGTATTTTTCGAAAGGGCGTCCGCAACTTTTCTTCTAAAGATATCCAATATAGAGCAGGAGTAAGATTGCGATGATATGCAATACCCACCATCCCGGTTGAAACAATAAAAAATATCTCATGCTCTGCCTCCTTTTATTTTAAGAAATAATTGCCAATCAGATAAACAACCGACAGGGTGACCACATGTGCATGCCAGAATCCCATATTCGGGAAGCGGAAAAACCGTCCTTTACGCATTGGAGCATCCGGCTGATTCAGCGCCATATCCATCTCAAACAAAGCCTTTCCCACGGCGAATTTGCCCCACAGCAATACAATATCAGGCAGAAGCGTCCCGAATAATACAGCAGAGAAAGTCCACACAGGCGGCGGATTGAGAAGAGAAAAATGAACCATGGTAATCGTGCCGATGATGACGGTCATGCCATTGATGAGATAGGCAAAGGAAATAGTTGATCGAAAGATAAACAAAACAGGGACAATAAAGACACTGATCAATCCGGCTATGGCGGGGATATAATTACTTGAGTTTTTTCCGAGTTCATGGATGCGCAGATGCAGAAGCCAGCCGCCTAAAGCCATGAAAAAAATGGCTAGAATCAATATAAAGCGGAGATAATCTTTTTTTCTCATTGTTCACCTCACATTTTTATTTGGAAACAGAACTATCTATACCTGTCTGGAAATTAAGAAATTTTTTTAATTAACCCCTGTTTGTTCCATCAGATTCCGTCATTATGTGGCCTGGTCACATCTGCCCCCTTTGGGCAAATGGAATCATCTACTTTAAAAAAAGATGCTTTTCATAAGAATCGAATGCTAAACCCATGTTCTGAATGATGCCCGCTCGAACTCGGGTTTAGTGAATCTCCAATTAAAAAAAGCATTTTTTCATTATATTGCTGCAGTATTTCGCAGGATACAATGGTAATTAATTGTATCTATATTCATAGTTATTATCTACCATCGCCCGTAACCAATGATGCCGCCAACCGGGAGGCATTGTAGGTTTTACCTATCAATATACTTACACTTAATCATCATTGTATTCAGACTGCGCTGTGCGTAATTTATCCCAAGAGTTATGCGTGGCTATCATGATCTGTGGTACGAAGAAAAAACGAGAGAGAGTGCCGGGAAACAGGATGCGGAATTGTCTTGATGTAGAACGGATTTGCTTTTGTTATTTGTTCTGTATCTTCGGCGCCACTAGCTGCAGCAAAACACTTTTCGCCATGGAGTTTCAAAGCGGGTAATTCTGGATACCATCGAAGCGTTTTTCTCCAGGTTGTCCAATGCCCTAATTATCCAGGCGGAGTTCAGGAGGCTTTTTTAGTGGAAGAAAGAACACGGTGTGACGGCCATCGTCACGGATGAGAGCGGCAACAAGATAGATAACGATCTTTTTTAGCCAAAAAAGGCGAGAGACCCGAAAATAAATATTTTAAAAGGAGGGCAAAATGAATAATTTTATCAGGATATTTTTTTGCGGATTACTGGTAATCG
>PHBN01000169.1:0-5362 GCA_002840635.1 Deltaproteobacteria bacterium HGW-Deltaproteobacteria-1 | reverse complement strand
TAAAGGTCAGAGCACTCTTCGTTTTTACTGGGCTGAAAGTGATTATTAATAATTATTTGAGGGATTAAAAGGGAACGGTTCCATAATTTTTTACTTCCCTCCATGTTATGTAAAGAATTGGGAACTGTTCCCTAAACAAATACATTTACGGATGAATGGGCTGAGACAATGCTTCCGCTGCTTATGTAACCCGTAAACAGAAGATCCCTATTCAACAAGAAAGGAGCATGGAAATGAAAAAGATTACAATTTTAGTCGTCGTTGTCGGAATGATGGTTTTTGGAATTAGCGCTGCTTTGAGTATGCATCATGCCGTTAAAATTCAAGAAAAGGATGGCATAGGAAAATATCTTACAGATACGGAGGGGAATGCGCTGTATGCGTTTAAGAAAGACTCTCCTGGAAAAAGCGCCTGCACCGGCCCTTGTCTGGAAAAATGGCCCATCTATTACAGGGAAACGGTTGCCGCCCCCAAAGAAATCAAGGCGACGGATTTTGGGACAATCACCAGAGAGGATGGCAAGAAACAGACAACCTTCAGGGGATACCCGCTTTATTACTGGGTTAATGATAAAAAGCCCGGTGAAACCAATGGCCAGGGTGTAAACAATGTATGGTTTGTCATAAATCCGGATCGTTTCCCGATTAAGTAGTTCTTTGCATAGGAAGAGAGCCATGAAAAAAATATTATCGTGTATGATGATGCTAAGTTTTTTATTGTCCTGTCAGAGTGGCAACACTTCATCTGTGGAGGAAAAAAACATGTCGCAAACCCCTGAGACAAAAATCGAGAAAATAGCCACGCTGGCCGGAGGATGCTTCTGGTGTGTGGAAGCAGACATGGAAAAGCTGCCGGGAGTGATTAAGGCTATTTCCGGTTATGCCGGAGGCATTGGGGCCAATCCGACCTACGAAACCTATTCCCGAATGGGCTACATTGAGGTTGTTCAGGTGTATTACGATCCCGGCCGGTTATCGTATGAACAGGTATTGAACTATTTCATAAAACACATGGATCCGACGGATGCGGGCGGCCAATTTGCAGACCGCGGCGCCGCTTATCGCAGTGCCATTTTTTATTCAACCGATGAAGAAAAAAAGATCGCTGAAAAGGTTCTCCATGATCTGGGAAAGTCCGGAAAATTTAACAAACCCATCGTTACGGAAATCATTAAATTAGGAACATTTTATCCGGCGGAAGAATACCACCAGGATTACTACAAGAAGAATCCAATCCGTTACAAATATTACCGCAGCGGATCCGGGCGCAACACCTTTCTGGAGAAAACATGGGAAAATGATTCCGGCACTGAGCCGATATCGACCGCCAAATACAAAAAGCCTGATGATGCCACATTGAAAAAGAAACTAACCAAAATACAGTATGATGTTACGCAGAAAAACGGCACCGAGCCGCCTTTTCAAAATGAGTATGATAAGAACAAGCGGGATGGCATCTATGTGGATATTGTTTCCGGAGAACCCCTTTTCAGTTCGCTTGACAAGTTTGATTCCGGCACCGGCTGGCCAAGTTTTACCAGGCCACTGGAACCTGCCAACATTATTGAAAAAGAGGACCGCGGCCTCTTTAGCACAAGAACGGAAGTGCGCAGCAGATACGGCAATTCTCATTTGGGACATGTTTTTCCCGACGGCCCGAAGCCGACCGGTTTACGCTATTGCATGAATTCGGCCGCTCTACGCTTCATTCCCAAAGAGGATCTGGAAAAGGAAGGTTACGGGCAGTATTTGAAATTATTCCCGAAGGCTAAGTAACGCTTCCTCAGAGTTGGACGGCAGCCCGCTTAAACATTGCCTGAAAAGCCCCACTTGTGTTCCTCACAGGCAATTGATTCCCAGCACATGGACGCGCCGCTTACCTGTTCTGACAGCCGTGCCAATACCCATGAGAGGTTATAGAAATGTTCTGAATGAGATGGAGCGCATGAAAATTGTTGATGAGAAAGAGGATTACATTCGTGCCGAGGCCAGGTAGTTGATATAAAAACCAGCCGATGAATGAAAGGAGAATGTCATGACAATGTATCCTAAAAATTATATGATGATCAGGAAGAAGTACGACCATCTCATGAAGGCGCATGAGGAAGCCGGCAGGATTGCTTGCGAAGCTGGTCCTCTTGATGAAAAGACCGGCAATCTTGTGCAGCTTGCGGCGTGTGTTGCACTGCGTTCCGAAGGAGGCGTTCACTCACATGCGAGGAGAGCCATCCAGGCGGGGGCATCAATGGATGAAATATATCACACTCTTGCTCTTCTAATCAGCACGGTGGGTTTTCCGACAACCGCAGCTGCATTTTCATGGCTTGGCGATCTGCGGAAGAAAAAGAAATCATAGAGTCCAAAGAACGTCCTTGTGTTAAAAATCATATTGCACCGACCAGACACCCGAACCTCGTGGTGAAATGTGGACCAGCATCATCTCCAGGCGGCCGCCATCATCACGACGGAGAAGCAATCCGGCACTCTTCTTAGACGCAGACACTCCCTTTCCGTCTGATATTCCATGGACGTCCCGCCATCACTTTCCTCCGGAAAACTTTGTCCAGTTTGCATCCGCCTTCCTGATGTTGCCGGGAATATCCCTGCTCCATTTTTCATGTGCGGACCTGCTGCAATTCAGGTAAAGCTTTCCGTTAACAATCTGCCATATTTCAGGATCTGTATGGGCTCTCCGCTCTTCCGACATGGCCCAGGCACAATATCCGTCATATTGCGGCGCGAACTTGTCCGGATTGGCCGCAAATAAATCCCTGTTCTCTTTAGTTGAAAAATACCAGGTCATGCCATGCCACTTATAGGTAAACGACGCGCTGCCCTTCACTGGTGCGCCGGTTGTGAAATACGAAACAGCGTCATATCTTTTGATAGCCGAATCATCCATCGGAGCCATTCCGACAGCCACGCTGCCAAATCCGGTCATAGATAGAAACACAAATAAAATATTCATCAAAATTCTGTCGATCACTTTATTTGATTGCATATACGTTGCCTTTCTGCACGTCACCCGATGCATTCCTTTTTTACATGAGCAGCACGGGTTTTATGATTCTACCTATCAAAGAATCTTTCATGGCCTTATTGATATCTTTAAAATTGTAATACTTCAACAGGCGGTCAAAAGGAAATTTACCCGATTGATATAATTTAATCAGTTTGGGGATGAAAATCTGCGGTATAGAATCACCTCCAATGACACGAACAGCTTTTATTCCTTTGGGCAAAAAATCAGGAACAGCATCGCCTGTAAAGAAAGCAATGGTGCCCCGTTTCTTGACCACCTCGGGCATGAGACGCAACACCTGATCATTACCGGTGGTTTCCAGCACATAATCCACCCCGTTTGCGGTAATTTCTTTAATGGCCGACGCCGTATTCGTTTTGCCGGTGTTAATAACATTTGTTGCCCCCAGATCAAGGGCGAGTTTCAGCCTGAAGGGTATCCTATCCACGCCGATAATCGGATAGGCGCCCGCAACACGCGCTGCCATGACGGCTGCCAGACCAACGGCGCCCGTGCCGAAAACAGCAACGCTTTCACCCTTCCCGATCCGAAGCAGGTTCATGATCGTACCCGCGCCCGTTTGAAACATGGGATGCAAAGGAAGACTGACCGAAAAAATGCCCGCGTACACCGCTTTTCTCGAGTGCATTGCTGCCGTCGAGTCTGTGGAAACCGAAATTCAACTCATAAAATCGACGGCATTCAGTCGGCCGTCCGCTTTTGCACTGGTGACATGTTCCGCAGGATTGATAGGATAAAATAACGTGATCACCGGACCGGACGGATTTCACTTTACTTCCGGTCAATTCAACGACACCCGCCCCTTCATGGCCCAGCACCAGTGGTCCGTCGGATGGTTCCCAGTGGTGCACCATGCTGATATCGGTGTGGCATACGCCACAGGCAACAATTCTGACAAGCGCTTCCGAATCCTGCGGACCTTCCATATTCAGGGTTTCGATTTTAAGCGGACCGTCTTGTTTGCGCACAACGGCAGCCCGAATCTTGACAGGGAATAATTTTTTTGTACGAACCATGACCGGGCTCCGTTTATGATATCATCAGTTCAATATAATTATTCCATGAACAGCATTGAAAAAAGCTCATTTCAAACGTAATGTCATTTTTATCAGATCATAAGATACTTCTTTCTGGATCAGGCCAAGCTTTGCCGTCAGATTGACCATCTTACGGTTCGTCGGTTCGATATATCCATAGAATTCCTCCAGGCCTTTTTCGTCAGCAATGCCGATGATGATATCGACCAATTTGGCGGCAAGACCCTGCCCCTGATAAGCATCATGGACGATAACGGAAAATTCACATCGCCTGCTGTCCGGTTCGATTACAAAACTGCTGATGCCGATGATCCTTTTTTTTCCTTTTTCTCTTGTTTCGGCCACGATGGCCATTTCACGATCATAATCGATATTGCAAAAGCGCGCATGCATCTCATGGCTGATGTTCTTGATGGGATAGTAAAACCGTTCCCGCAGTGTTGCCTCGGAGAGAGTGGTGAACATTTCGTGTTCCAGAGGTTCGTCTTCTGGCTTGATGGGCCTCAGGATGACCTCTGTGCCGTTGCGGAGATGCCATCGCATGACATAACGCATTGGATAAGGCGTGATGACTAAATGGGGATAGGGTGTTGCCTGATCACCGGCCTTCGGGTCGAGTATAATACGGGCATCAAGGGCAACGGCTTTCCCGTCGCTGACGGCCAGAGGATTCATATCCATCACGAGAATCTCCGGAAAATCGACAATCAGATTAGAAAAGCTTACGATGATTTCTTCCAGTTGATGCAGATCTGCCGGCTTTTTCCCCCGATAGCCCTGCATCATTTTATAGACCTGAGTATCTTCCATGAGTCTTCTGGCCAGGGCCTGGTTCAGAGGGGGAAGTCCCAGAGCATAGTCCCGGAAGATTTCCACCCCGATCCCGCCCATGCCGAAGAGAATTACCGCGCCATAGTCAGGATCTTTTTTGGCTCCCAGAATCAATTCATAATCGATGACATCAATCATCTTTTGAACCGTAACACCGGAAAGGGTTGCCCCGGGCTGGCGTTCTCTGACGCGTTCGATCAGGCTGTCATACTCCATCCTTAATTCGGCATCAGATGTAATGTTGCGAACAACGCCGCCAACATCCTGACGAAAAATGATATCCGGCGAGGAGATTTTGAGTACAACAGGATATCCGATTGCATTGGCATGACCAACCGCTGTTTCTACATTTGGGGCTGTAAAGGTTTGTATGAGAGGAATGCCGTAATTCTTCAGGAAATTTCGTGAATCCTCATCTGTCAGGATGGAACCATTTTCTCTTAAAACCCGG
>PHBN01000538.1 GCA_002840635.1 Deltaproteobacteria bacterium HGW-Deltaproteobacteria-1 | reverse complement strand
TGCGGGCCTCTGGGAAAAGGCTTTTATCGGCGGAAGCGCGTTGGCGCCTCTGCTTTTTGGCGTGGCCCTTGGAAATGTAATCTACGGTGTTCCCCTGGACGGCAGAATGGAATATACAGGAGGCTTTTTTACACTGCTGCGTCCCGTTCCGCTGTGGTTTGGCATCACCGGGCTTGCCGCCGTGCTGCTTCAGGGTTCGACATGGGCCGTTCTGAAAACAGAAGGGGAAGTGCAGAAGCGTTCTTTCAGGGCTGCAGGGATATTGACCGTAATCAATGCTGTCATGGCGGTGATTTCTTTTTGGGCGCTTGCCGTTTTATTTCCCCGTTTGTTCGGGAATGCTTTGTTTTATCTTGCTGCGGTGATTACATTTGCGGGACTCACCGGATTGTTTTTTTCTGTTCGCAAAAAAAATGATGCAGTGCCGTTTTGGGCATCGTCTCTTTCTTTTATCGGCCTCTTTCTGGCTGCCGGTTCGGCACAGTTTCCCAATCTGATCACTGCCTCAAACGATCCGAATTTGAGCCTGACCATCTATAACAGCTCGACCGGTATTTACACGCTGCAGGTCATGGCCGCTATCGCGCTTGTCGGTATGCCGATTGTCGTAGGTTATACCATCTTTGTTTATCGTGTATTTAAAGGGAAAACAAATACGGACGACCATTATTAGAAATTTACCTATTGAAATTGAATTCCGCCGTTTATCCGGATGGCACGCTATCATCATGCTTTGTTTTGATGTGAGAGCCTCAAATTCCGCAAGCGCAGTGCGTAGGAGTTTGTAAGTTGAAAATACCCGCCGGGCGAAGGGAATAATGCCTCCGAAGTTTACTGCATTAAGGTTACCCAATCAACCTTTGGGATTCATGCTCTCGATTACATTGTATTCTGATCGGTCCCGAAGTTATTGATAAAATCGTATATTTCCTGATTGGAGCATACTTCATAGTATTTTCTTGCCGTTTCTTTTGTCTTGCGAAGAGTGTTCGGGTCGATT
>PHBN01000168.1 GCA_002840635.1 Deltaproteobacteria bacterium HGW-Deltaproteobacteria-1 | reverse complement strand
CTGTGAGTGCTGATGAAGAATCTTGAGGTTCAACTGGTTGGGCCACCAGTCCCGGTTCGACGCGCCGCCGCCGGAAATGGGTCTGCTCATCCTGCCCGTGACCGGGCACTTGCTTTCTTCGGTCATAATATTATCTCCTTTCTGTCTATTCTGGAATGATTCTTGATTAAGAATAAAAACTCTTCATCATGCTTTTTCACCATCAGTTTTACTAATAGTCTCATCATAGTATCAACACGGGTCATTCCCGCTTGTGCCCTTCAGGGTACGAAAGCGGGAATCCAGACTTATATAACTGGACCCCGGCACTCGTGCCCTTTAGGGTATTCGCCGGGGTGACGATAATACTGTAATCTGATCAAATGTCGTTACTATTATTGAACTGTTAATATATACCGCCTGGCCGCAGGATAAGAAGATCAGTCGGGTCGCTTCAGACAGTCGCGGCAGTACCCGTGAAATTCCATTCGGGTATCGGTGACAACAAAACCCGCTTTACGGGCGATGTCCTTTGGTTCAAGGGTCGCAGGGATGTGGTAGTCGATAATTGTTCCGCACCGTTTGCAGATGAGGTTGATATGCTCAGACAGGTCGCCGTCGTATCGATTTTCCATCCGGTCAAACTCCAGTTGTTTGATCAGGCCGCTTTCGGA
Source organism: Deltaproteobacteria bacterium HGW-Deltaproteobacteria-1 (assembly GCA_002840635.1). Taxonomy (GTDB): domain Bacteria; phylum Desulfobacterota; class Syntrophia; order Syntrophales; family Smithellaceae; genus UBA8904. The sequence goes on along the minus strand of PHBN01000168.1, from coordinate 3,182 downwards.
AAATTCTTTAAGCGTCGCGTAAACCGTGGACAGGCTGACGCGGCTGGCTTTTTTACGGGCCTCGTTGTAGATCAATGTGGCGCCGGGATGCGCGTGGCGATTCTCCACCAGCGCGTCGATAATCGCAACACGCTGCGGCGTAATTTTGAGGCCTTTTTCCTTTAACTGATTAATCAGGTTTTCTTTATTAATCTTTCTCATTTCGGAACCATTCCAGTTTGCGTCTGATCTAATAATCCCAACCAAGCCGCCTTGTCAAGTTGTTTTTGAACAACGTGATAGTATTGTTTAGATGTGAAAGAATACCCTAAATCTTTGTCATGTTGACCATATTACTTCATCCGTGTAGAGTGCTGAATAAAAAGGGAAGCCAATGGGATGAATGAAATGATCAGGGCAATTTTCTGAGACAATGACGGCGTTCTGGTCGATACGGAAGGTATTTTTTTCAGGGCCAATTTGGAGACGCTGGCGGGTGTGGGAATTTCCCTGCAATGGGAGCAGTTTGAACAGATCTCTCTGACCAGGGGAGGAAGCGTTCTGCAGCTGGCAGAAAAGCCGGGGACGGATGCGTTTTATAAACTGCGCCGCGAGCGGGACGACCGCTATGCCGACCTGCTTGCCCGTGAGCCACTGGTGATTGATGGTGTCCGGGATGTGCTGGAAAGACTTTGGGGAAAATATATCATGGGAATCGTAACGAGTTCCGGGCATGAGCACTTCGAGATCATTCACCGGCAGTCCGGACTCCTGCCTTACTTTCAATTTGTTCTGACCATGAAAGATTGCACGCATTTCAAACCGCATCCCGAGCCGTACCTCAAGGCGATTGAACTCGCCGGCTGTCCCCCGGAGGAGTGCCTGGTCATTGAGGATTCGCCGCGCGGTCTTGCCTCTGCCGTGGCCGCGGGAATCCGGTGCGTTGCGATCCCGAGCAAATTCACCCGCGGCAACCCTTTCACGGGAGCGTATAAGATTTTGAACGGCGTCAAAGAACTTCCCACGGTATTGGAGGATGGTGAATAGTTAATAGCAGTATGACCCCTTTTTATTTCATTGACATCAACAACCGCTTTTCCTTATACTTACTCTCAAAATGAATTCCTGCCCCATCCGTTCGGTATATTTATGAAGCATTCTTTAACCGACGAAGAACGAAAAGAGCTGGATCAGCGCACAGCCGTTGCGGAAAAGCGCACAGGCGTTCAGATCGTTCTGGCGATTATCGAGCGCAGCGACGCTTATGCCGAGCTTCCCTGGAAAGCTTTCGCAATGGGCACATCCGGAGCCGGTCTTCTGGTTTTGATCATGAACATGGTGTGGCCGTTGCCTCTTCCCACTATGGCGGCGCTTCTGGCCATTGTCATTATGCTTGCGGCAGGCGCGGGGTTTGCCCTGTTATGCGTTTTTGTTCCCGATTTTGCCAGGCTCTTTCTTCATACTCACCGCGCGGAATCGGAAACGATGCAATACGCCAGATCTTTTTTCCTGTCGCATGAACTGTTTGGAACGCCCCAGCGCCGGGCCGTTTTACTGATGGTGAGCCTTTTTGAACGGCGGATTGTTGTGCTTCCCGATGTCGGGCTCAACCTGAAAGTGAATCAGGACGCCACGGAGAAAATCATTGCGCACATGCGCGTGCACCTGAATTCGGGCCAGACTGCCCGGGCGCTGGAGGCAGGCTTGAAAAAACTGGAAGAGGTGCTCCTCTCCTCTGACGGATCAACTCATGATCTGCCCAATGTGATCGAGGAGAAGGGCACATGAGAAATAAATCCATCCTCTTCCTGATGATTGCTCTAGCTCTGGCCGCTTTGTCGGCTTTCGCTGTTGATGTTCCCTTTCTTACCGGACGCGTAACCGACAACGCTCAAATTCTTTCCAATGAGACACGCAAAACCATTACGGCCAATCTGAAAGCCCATGAAGAAAAAACCACCAACCAGATTGCAGTGCTGACGGTACCGACACTTGAAGGTGTTTCGATTGAAGAATATGCAACGGCCGTATTCAACACGTGGAAGCTGGGACAAAAGGGCAAAGACAACGGCATTTTGCTGATCGTGGCTCCCAAAGACAGGCGGATGCGCATCGAGGTGGGTTACGGCCTGGAAGGCACCATGACGGATGGCATCGCAGGGAGCATTATCCGCAATGTCATGGCCCCTCTTTTTAAAAGCAACGACTATGACAAAGGCATTGATGAAGGCGTTCGGGCAATGATCAATGTGCTGGAAGGCGGTCAAGCGCCGGCTGAAGCGGGCGAAACTGAAGCGGAAGTTCAAAAATCATCAACCCTGGATATGGAAGTGGCGAATATATCCATTACGGAAAAAATACTGTTTGGTGCTTTTATCTTCGGCGTAATAGGGCTCTTTACGGCAATAGGGATTTTAACGCCCGGAATGGGCTGGTTTCTTTATTTCTTCCTGATTCCTTTCTGGGCAACATTTCCCATCGTCGTTCTGGGGACGACCGGTACGCTTTACCTCCTCATCACCTATGTTGTCGGATTCCCCATTGCCAAACTGATTCTTTCACGGACTGACTGGTACGAAAAAGCCCAGAAAGATTTGAAGACCAAAGGCCGCGCCAGCATCGGCGGATTTACGGTTGGATCCGGGGACTCCGGCAGCAGTTCCTGGAGCTCCGGCGGTTCAAGCTTTTCCGGCGGAGGCGGTTCATCCGGTGGAGGCGGGGCATCGGGAAGCTGGTAGGGAATATCGCAACAAAAAAACGTACTTCCTGTTAGTGAGTATTTAAGATTTTTCACGAAAATGCTTTCATAATAAACAAAATTCACGACTAGGGAATCTTTCATTCAGGGCGATTCGGGAGTGATTGTTCCACTTGACATAGTATAAAATAAGCGTTAATTTTTAATAAGATAAGTTGATGTAATCATCAATTGAGTACAATCTCCTGTCATAACAGTCACTGGTTAACTTCCCAACCTATACAGATTATCAAGACGAGGGATAACCCCGTGAAAGATCAATCCAAAACAAAGCAGATCCTGATCAAAAAAAAGGCTTCTTTAGATAAAGCCAGCGAATACGCCGAGAGCATCATCAACACCATACGTGAACCCTTAATTATTCTGGATCAGGATTTAAGGGTAGTCACCGCCAGCCGTTCCTTCTATGAATTTTTCAAGGTAAAACCTGAAGAGACCGAGGGAC
>PHBN01000537.1 GCA_002840635.1 Deltaproteobacteria bacterium HGW-Deltaproteobacteria-1 | reverse complement strand
TGATGATTATTGGAGAGAACCCGTGAATGGAAAAATAAAAGTCAGCCTGGAAGCCAGAAAGAACCGATTGCGCCGGCGTATGCTTGGTGCGTTGGGCGAATCCCTGGGTGCGCTGGGCCTGCTTGCTGCCGCGACTGTCCTCGGTGCCCTGTTTGTTTATGCTTACAGTACGATTTTGAGTTCCCCGTATTTTTCAATCAGGGAAATATCCGTGCGCGGGGTGAAAGAGCTGACGGAAAAAGACATTCTGTCCATGGCAAACATCAGGATGCGTTCGAATATTCTGTCCGTGAATGCAGATACTGTGGCCAAACGGGTATCCACGAATCCCTGGATTAAAAGTGTTTATGTCGGCAGGGAGCTGCCGGATCGTCTTGTCCTCGAGGTTCACGAGCGGACGCCGATCGCCCTGGTCAAGCAGGGGGGGTCTTTGTATCTGATGGATGTAGATGGATTTGTTTTTAAGAAATTATCCAGGGCCGATGAAGTTGATCTGGCCATTCTGTCGGGTGTGGATGTTCGGGCGAAATCACCATCTGTGCTCGTGGGTGAGGCGCTGAAACTATTGGAGAGGCTTTCCACCGCAGATCAGCATATGTTTCTGGGGGAAGTTTCAGAAATTCATGTTGACGAGGTGTTCGGCTTATCCATCCTGACGGATAAAGGTTTGCATCTGAAACTGGGTCGGGAGAATTTCGCGGGCAAATTGAATCAACTGCATGTCGTCCTGGCGGACCTGGAAAAGAGAGGATTGAAAAACGGTCATTTGTTTGTTGATCTGGCCGATATTTCCAAAGTGACCGTGCAGCGCAAGGACGCGCTGGGAAAAGCGCAGGACCAGAAAAAAGGACCGCAGTACAGAATATAAATGAATGCCTGACGGCTGTAAAAGAAGGGTGACATTATGGGGAGAAAAAGCAACGTTCTGGTGGGGATTGATATTGGAACGACGAAAACGACGGCGATTGTCGGCGAGATGACGGAAACCGGCATCGACATCA
>PHBN01000167.1 GCA_002840635.1 Deltaproteobacteria bacterium HGW-Deltaproteobacteria-1 | reverse complement strand
GCCTCCATAAGAATTTCATTCCCTTTCAGGTTTCTCGGATAACCGGCACCGTTCATCCGTTCGTGATGCTGATGGACGATTTCTGCCAGGGGCCATGGAGAATACACATGCTTCAGCATCTCGTACCCGTCATGAGAGTGTTCTTTAATCATAGAAATTTCAATGTTGTTCAATTGGGTAGGTTTGGACAATATATCCGATGGAACCGATATTTTCCCTATGTCATGGATAGTACTTGCCATTCGGATTCCTTCAATTTTATCCGCAGGAAGTCCTTTTTCTTTGGCGATGGCAAGGGCAAGATTGGAGACTCTCTTCTGATGGACTGCCGTATAGGGGTCTCTTACTTCTGATGCCATGCCCAACACCTGAATCGTTGTTTTAATTGACTGCCTCAGGTTTATTAATAGTTCATCGAGTTTTTCTTCCGCCTTCCTGCGCTCGGTGACATCTTTACTGACTCCCATGACAGCGAGCCCTCCTCCATATTTGATGACCGTCAAATTAATGACAGCATCCACCCTTGTTACACCGTCTTTCTTGATTAAGCAGAAGTCATAGTCACTGGAGGGATGAATACCTTTTGTCTGCTGGGCATAGTGTTGAGTCATCATCGGCAGGTATTCCGGCGCGATAAACTCTTTTATGTTACTACCGATTAATTCTTGCGCATGGTAGTCTATTACTTTTGCAAATCCTTCATTGGCATAAAGAATGTATCCATTCCGGATAATGAATATACCGTCCTCGATACTCTTAACAAGTCCACTGTAATTCTCGTCAGGAGCGCTAAAAACATCTTCTTCATTCTCCCGTTCCGCTGCTGCCAAATTTATCTTTTTCATTTTTCACCTTGTTCATGTCCGTTGAAGTTGCGTCCCGCTTTTCCAATACGATTATCCGTTTCAGGTACAAACATGTCAGACAAGATAGCAATCAGTGTGCCATTGATGGTTTTTCAATAGAAGCCATGTTGTATGGTATTGATATTGTTAATTTTAATTATATTATTTTGGGATGATTAGCCAGTCATACAACTAAAAGCGCTGGTTCATTATGAACCCTTGATTGTTTTTTGAATGGGTTTATATGCATAACAAACATCAAACGATGAATTGAGGGAAAAGTGTTCACCGACTTGCACGTTCACACTTTTGCTGCGTGATAAGTGTTGAAGATCACGCGGGATGATTTAAAAAATCAGATGTCTTTTTTTTATATCCTGCGCCACGCCTTATATCATGCGCCACACGACATACATGATCAGCCCGACAAAGAGAAGTATTTCACCGTACATCCAAATCTTGCCTTTGCGTCGATCGATGAATACGACCTGATCACGACGTCGCCGATCTTTGTGGGGATACACTGGTTTCATCCTGTTCCTCCTGAATTAATCTTGCCCCAACAATAAAAGGCATTCTTTAGCTGAACTGTTTGGTGTACTTATACCATAAAATCAGGTCAGGATTCATCCTTTATTAACGGTCTCAAAAAATAGTATGCACAACTGAATCCTGAACATCTTTAGTCGTCTTCCCGGCGAATGCCCTAAAGGGCACAAGTGCCGGGAACCAGTTTAAATAATATCTGGATTTACCCTGATAACCTAAAGGTCACGCGAGGGCACAAGCCGTGTCGCGTTTCGCTTGTACGGAACGCGTGACCTTTATAGGTTATGACAGAAAGGTAATTGCGGCACAGTCTCTGCGCCGGAATGATAATATGAATACAAAGATGAGACGATTAATAATTATTATGGTTGTTGCTTGATTTGGAAAAATGTGATGATGGCAGATGTGTCCAGATGTATGCAAAATATACATGGAAATTTCACGATATTTCTTATATTTAAGATGAATACGTTTTCAATAATCAAAGAATACGGATGAATGGACATGAGCAGATACTGGAGTAAAACGGCAAAAAGCATCAAGCCTTACATTCCCGGAGAACAGCCGAAAGACCGTAAGTATATTAAGCTGAACACCAATGAAAACCCCTATCCGCCCTCTGCCAAAGCCATCAGCGCCATCAAACTTGCCGCTTATGACACACTGCGGCTTTATCCTGATCCGTCAGGTGATGATCTGAGAGATGCGATTGCCCGGTACGTTCGCCTCAAGAGAGAAAATGTGTTTATCGGCAATGGCTCTGACGAATTGCTGGCGTTTTCATTTCCCGCCTTTTTTGAGCCGGAGGGACCCCCGGTGCTTTTTGCAGAGGTAACGTATAGTTTCTATCCGGTTTATGCGGAGTTTTTTAAAATTCCTTACCGGTTAATTGGGGTCGATGATGAATTTGATGTTTCTGTTGAAGATTACTTTCAGGAAAATGGAGGAATCATCATCGCCAATCCGAACGCACCCACAGGGAAGTTATTATCGCTTATAGACATCAGGAAGATCCTGAAAAAGAATGAAGATCGCGTGGTCATTATTGATGAGGCATACATTGATTTCGGCGGTCAATCCGCTGCCGGTCTGATCGACGATTATTCAAATTTGCTGGTCATCCGGACGTTGTCCAAATCGCATTCGCTGGCAGGATTGCGGGTGGGGTACGCATTGGGGAGTGAAGAACTGATCGAAGGCGTTATCAGGGTAAAAGATTCGATCAATTCCTATACGGTTGATCGCCTTGCCCAGGCCGGAGCTCTTGAAGCCATTAAGGACGACGCTTATTTTCAGGAAACAAGATCGAAAATTATCCGGACCCGGGAACGCGTATCGGCAAAGCTCAACGATTTTGGCTTCCGCGTCATTCCTTCAAAGGCGAATTTCGTTTTTATCAGCACTCCGCAGTATCCCGGACGCATCCTGTTTCAACGCTTGAGGGAAGAAGGAATTCTCGTACGATATTTTGATAAGCCCAAAATTGACAACTTCCTTCGGGTGACCATCGGGACAGATGAAGAAATGGATCGTTTCCTGGAAATCATAGAAAAGATCTGCGCCGGGACATGATTCAATGGATCATACCTTGAATCCCGCTCACGCGGGACGAGCGTTAATTCTCCGTAGCTTCTGCGATATAATAACGTTCATTTCATGCCGCGACAGTTTGTTGCGAGGTGGTTGAACATGTTCATATCCCATCGGATGTTCTGCGGTCATTTGTCCCAGAAATGATGCGCTGCTTCCTGTTCTTTGATCAGTGCGTCTTCCACTTTTTTTCGGAGTGATTCAAACTCATCATCGTTCATTTTTTCGGGTACCAAAAAGGTTGAGCCGAATCGGACGAGCATTCTGCTGAATGGCTTGGGAACCATGAAACGATCCCAACTCTTAGCTGTCCATGCTTTTTCATAAGAAACAAGGCCAAGAATGATCACTGCGTCAGCTTCCCGGGCCAATGCGATCAGACCCGGCTTAATGACGCGGGGTGGTCCGTTAGGGCCGTCAACAATATGGACTCCGATGGGGTCTTTCCTTAGTCCTTCCACCATCGCTCGAAGAGCCTGCCTGCCGCCCCGGGAGCTCGATCCCCGGACCGGTTTCCATCCAATGTTCTGGACAACCTTGGAAATGAAATCTCCGTCACGACTCTGGCTGATCATGATGCAGGGGGTCAAATGGAACATCGGGGGAACAAAGAAACCGCCAAAAAAGCGCTGATGCCAGACGCCAATAATGACCCGCCCCCCGTTTTCTGCATGCTTGAGGACCTTTTCAGCATTTTCGACCTGAACGCTGATGGTTTTCGTATAGAGATTCAGCAGAAAATAGATCACGGAAGTCAGCACAGAGTTTAAAAAAAAGTATTTAATGTCCTTTGAAACTGACATGGGAATGTCTCCTTTTACAGTACGTTTTACTATTCATCATCTATTTTTC
>PHBN01000536.1 GCA_002840635.1 Deltaproteobacteria bacterium HGW-Deltaproteobacteria-1 | reverse complement strand
TTACCGTCTTCCCGTAATGATTCTTGCTGATGAAGTCATCGGGCACATGAATGAACGGGTGATTATTCCCCGCGAAGATGAAATTGAAATCGTCAACCGTCGAAAGCCGTCTGTTTCCCGGGAAGACTATCTTCCCTATAAAGCGGATGCCGACGGGATCGCGCCCATGGCCAACTGCGGTGACGGTTACCGGATTCATGTGACAGGCCTTACCCACGATGACCAGGGTTATCCGGCAATGAACGCCGAAGCCCAGGAGCAAATGGTCTCCCGCCTGGTCGATAAAATCCGCAACAATCACGAAAAAATCATCAGCACAAATAATCTTTTTCTGGATGACGCCGAGGTTGTCGTGGTTTCTTACGGTATCAGCGCCCGCTCGTCCATGCAGGCTGTCCGTAATGCCAGAAATGAGGGCATCAAAGCGGGACTGATTACGCTGGAAACCATCTGGCCGTTCCCCGAAGAACTCATCCGCAATGTCGCCCGCCGGGCAAAAGCCATGATCATGGCGGAAATCAACGGCGGTCAAATGGTCCTGGAACTTGAACGCTGCGCCTGCGGCTCCTGTCCGGTAAGCCTGGTTTCCAATTACGGCGGTGCAATTATCCACCCTAATCTGATTCTCAATGCCATCTCGAAGGCGGCAAAAGGTAAAGCATGACAACAACAAAAGCCGTTAAGAATGTTCCACCCCATCCGATGGATTCTCTTCTGAGGACAGAAAGAATCCCACATATCTGGTGTCCGGGCTGCGGTATCGGTACTGTTTTCAGCGCCGTGATATCAGCAATTAAAAACACCGGCTGGGACCCCAATTCCATTGCCGTGGTATCCGGTATCGGCTGCACCGGCCGCATGGCGGGTTATATCCGGCTGGATTCTTTTCACACCACACATGGACGGGCAATTCCCTTTGCCACCGGCCTGAAGCTGGCCCGTCCGCAGACGAAAATTATTGTTGTTTCCGGAGACGGCGATCTCTTCGCCATCGGCGGTAAT
>PHBN01000166.1:1131-4972 GCA_002840635.1 Deltaproteobacteria bacterium HGW-Deltaproteobacteria-1 | reverse complement strand
GCCCTGTCCCTTGTAAGAGAGACTCATCGCCAGCCAGGCATATTCCGCGGTGACCAGGATGATCAGGGTCCAGAAAACCAGAGAAAGAATCCCCAGAACGCTGTCCATGGTTCTCGGTGTCAGAGCAAACACAACCGTTAATGTATATATGGGACTGGTACCAATGTCGCCGAAGACAATTCCCATAGAGCGAATTATGCCACGAAAAAAAGAATCGTGAATGTTGTTATTCAAAATTACTCCCTCAGTGAAATCATCAATAAGTTATCATCTATAATTCAATTCTCATGTTAAGTGATTCAGTCAATCTTTATCAACAATATTTTTTCAGTTTCCAGTATTCTGTGGTTGTGAAAGTATCGTTTGAATGAATTTTCCCATCCACGACTTCGAGAGGTAATTCCTATTAAAATATTATTGATTAAAGCATTGACTAAAATTATTTTTTCACGGGATATAAATAAATATCCAGTCACATATATCGCTCCTTGCCTGATTTCATGTTTAACATGTATTGTTCCAGTGGTCACTCTTGGGAAGAAGACAGTCTCACTCTTATCTAAGTAAGCGGGTTAAAAATATAGGAGCATGATGAGTCCTGATTTTTATATAGGCTTTTCAATGAGCAAACAAAAACAAAGGAGACCTCAACAATGCAGAGATTATGTAACATATTCAGTCAGCTGTTACAATTATTTCTGCGACTGGAATTTCAGGCACGGTTATGGCAGCGAAAACAGGCGAGACTTGGTTTTTTTATCTCCAGATGCTGTTGAACAATGGCTCTATGAAAAACAACTGGCAGCATAAAATATTTACTGTCCGCTAACCTGAAACGACACAAAAAATCCCGTGCTCTATGCCGCGATTTCAACACTATCCAGAATGATGACTCGTTCCAACCTCCATCCATCATGCGTTCAGTGCTCCACTCGTTCCTGATAAGTCTTTTTATAACAGAGACAATATTCTCGTTGTCGCCCGCTCCTGGTCTTTCCGCTGCAAATTATTTGTGTGGTTGTTGCAAGCTTCAATCAGAAGGGAAAGGAAAAAGTTCATCCTGTTATACTGGACTCAGAACCTTGAAATAAAATTTATAATGACAGGATTTGATTGACACGCAAAAATGATTTCTATAAAACTTCTAAAAAAGTTATCCTCAAACCGGGAAGGCATCTGATAAAAAAAAATTTTGTTGACCCTTAGGGTTGATCATGGAATCCCTAACGATTTTGTGGATGTTACAATGGTAGCCGGATGCCCCGTGTATATCAAATTAAGGAGCGTTTTCGGACTTCTTCCAAAAGAAATATAGTCAAGGACGGAATGCTGCAGGAAAATAATAACGGAAGGAATGATAAAGCAATGGTTAAAACAAGGTTCATGTTTATCACAATGATATTGGCACTGATTTTTCTTGTCAGCGCTGTAACAACAGCACTGACAGAAGTGAATTTCAAAGAATATAAAGCCATCAAGAACACAAAAGAATTCTATTTATATTTAAAAGGGGTTGGAGAAGGTCTGGAATGGGCAAATGAGGAACTGGCCGCACGCGGCAGCAAAGCGCTTTACTGTAAACCTGAGAAAGAAACCATGAACGTTGAACAATATTCAGATATTCTAATAAGAGAAGTGACTGAAAATACCAAGGAGCTCAGTGATGACATGCCCCTTGGATTAATTCTTCTGAATGGTTTAATAAAGAGCTATCCCTGCAAGTAAGGCGAATAGGCGACTGGAAAAACTCGAATCGCAAATGACCTTTTTGCAGAGAAGCCTCGGCATATAATGCTTTTAGGGAACAAACGGGTGCGAGCTTGAAAGATGCTAAAAACTTTATAGAATCAATCAAGTGAGTCCGCTCATGCGCACAAGTTATCACAGCGGCATAAAGGGGGTGTTCCCAACATTATGAATGTCCATCTTATTTTTCCAGAAGCGCTCTAAGTGATGGCGCAATAAAGACATCCGTCAGATCACGACGTTTGACTGCGTCAATGATAACATGAATTTTCTCTCTAGGAGTTGTCTTCTTATTGATAATTAGATAATCCCGATTGTTAAAATGGCAAAAACCACCAAAATGCACCGATCCATCGATATGCAACGGCTCATACCGAATTGTAATACCGAGTCGTTCAGCCAGGTCTTCAAGTTGTTTTAATGTCTGGTTATCATGCATGAATATCTTTGATTGCTATTTCCATGAATTTTCTAAATCATAAACCTTTAACCGTCGTAACCTTTCTCGTGTCAGGTCAGTCATACAATTTGTGTAAACAAGTCCGTACATTGTGCCACCTTTGTAGATGGATGCTTCAGCTTCACAGCAGAGATTACGATATTTTATCCATGCCAGCTGTGCCTTTTTCAGTCTTTCCCTACCAGAACTGTCGCAGGTCGAGTTTGCTAATTTATAGATTCTGTTCATGTCTGTATCGGCCTGTTTGTATTTTACGCTCGCTTCATCTTTCATTTCATACATAGTCTGTGCGCTGCAAACAGGACTGGATAGGATGGTCAGTGTAGCAGCGATCACCCATATTGAAAAATATTTCATATGTCTTGCTCTCCTGTTTAATCTAAGACATTTGATATTGTAAAATATTTTTAAAAGCAGCATGAAATAAAAATAACTGAAACAAGAACAACGAAATGATAAGTAAGACTAGAAATGATTTGTTTTTCTGTCAAGACGAAAATACATGCCCAAGTAATCAAAAAAAACTTTTTTATGTCAATAAAAAGTTATCAACATAATTGTTAAAAGACCTGTGGATAACACTGTTGATAAAAACACCAAATACACAAAACACGCTACTTTATACCGGATTGCTCAATGATTGGGCAAATGATATATTCTTTGATATATTATAGAGTTACAAATCATGCCATGTAAATTTAATGACTTACACATAGACAATTGGAGTTATCAACCATTCTGGAAAAATGTAATACAAAATAAAGCCAGAATAACATCTTGTTTGTAAAAAAAATGTTCAATAAAAGTGTTTTTTATTTAATTATTTCATATCAAGTTATGTCCTGTTTTGCATACTTAAATATTGACTGGTGAGGGGAATATGAAATCCCCATTTGCCGCAATGTGCCATTTCCAGCAAATTCAAACGGCACTTGCCCTGCCTGAAGATCAAGCGGACAAATAGCGCAAGGTAACCGGAGGAATTTTGCTTGCGGGAACTGTTCGTAAAATTTGAGAAGGATCTCGGGGAGGGAAGGTAGCGAAAAAAGGATGAAACATTTGACGAAACACATGTTTTGAACCTTCTCATACCGTCGGTAAAATCGTTAAACGTTAATGACCCGCCACAGATATATCACTGGTATCTTGGTCAATTCTGATTGTGCGATAGCGATGGACACAGGTAAAGACAGCCACAATAGATCCTTTTCGCCTTTTTCTTGATTTATGCAGAGCTCCGACTCCAGATGCCCAGTAAGTTGTAATAATCTAGGCATCCAGTTTTTCCATACCTGTTCTCAAGATAACATCCTGAAGCAAACAATTATTGCCGCTTGTGGCGGCAACCTGTTTATAATAAATCATATAAGGAAAACAGGTATTTGCAATTGCAATAACACGAGTGCTATCCGGGTAATGCAATAAATCAACTGCATTGATCTCCAAGAGGTGCTTTTAAAAGGTACAAAAAAATATGCCTCTTTTCAGAGGCATATTTTTGATTAATTGAAAATGAAATGTTTGATGCGGATAAAAGTTATGCCGCTTCCAGTTTGACCGCGCAGACCTTATATTCGGGAATTTTCCCGATGGGATCCAACGCCGCGTTGGTCAGCTGGTTAACCGCTGCTTCCG
>PHBN01000166.1:0-1047 GCA_002840635.1 Deltaproteobacteria bacterium HGW-Deltaproteobacteria-1 | reverse complement strand
GTATGATAATGGTAAAGCACACGACCTGTGGAAAGAATTAACGGATATTCCTTGTCGGGAAGTTCCGCAGGCGGGATGTATTCAATGGCGTGGAACAGGCCAAGACCCCGCGAAAATTTATCTTTGTGCAAAAATTTGGTCCCCTGATGTTCCGGAGTGGGGCAGGGCCACTGAATCCCTTCCTTTTCTATCCGTTCGTAACTAATCCCCGCATAGCTGGGAGTGACCTTTGTAATTTCTGTAAAGATTTCTTCTGCCGAAGCATAGTTCATGGGATATCCCATTTTTGTGGATATCGCGGCGATGATTTCCCAATCCGGTTTTGCTTCGCCGGGAGGATTTACAGCTTTTCTGATCCTCTGGACACGCCTTTCCGTATTGGAGAATGTGCCGTCTTTCTCTGCAAAAGCGGCCGACGGAAGGACAACATCCGCGAGCTGCGCCGTTTCCGTGAGGAAAATGTCCTGCACGATCAGTAGATCGAGTTTTTGCAATTCTGATTTTACATGATGAAGATCCGGATCGGAAACCAGCGGATTTTCACCCATGATATAGATGGCTTTAATATCGCCCCGTCCGGCGGCGTTCATCATTTCTATAATGGTCAGACCGGGTTTGCCTGATAAAGTCGCTTTCCATGCGGCTTCAAACTTTTTACGGGCATCCTCATTGGCCACTTGCTGATAAGCGGGGAACACATTGGGAAGACCGCCCATGTCGCAGGCGCCCTGCACATTATTCTGTCCCCGGAGAGGATTGACGCCGCCGCCTTCAATACCCACATTACCGCAAAGCATTGCCAGGTTGGCGGTGCTCTTTACGTTATCGGTGCCGCTGATGTGCTGCGTGATGCCCATCGCATAAATGATGCTGGCGCGCTTTGCTTTTGCATACATGCGGGCGGCCGTTTTCAAATCTTCCGCCCCAACGCCGGAAATCTTTTCGACGTAGTCCGGTGTGTATTTGGCAACGGCTGCTTTGAGAGCGTCGAATCCTTCGGTACGCTCGGCCACGTATTCTTTTGCATAGAGGCCTTCCGCAATAATC
>PHBN01000535.1:1037-1986 GCA_002840635.1 Deltaproteobacteria bacterium HGW-Deltaproteobacteria-1 | reverse complement strand
CGGGACTAAATACCGTTCTGCGATCTTAACCTTTTCTTCCTGCGTGTAGCCGGTCAGTTCGATGACTTCCAGACGGTCCAGCAGAGCCGGCGGAATTGTATCCAGCATGTTGGCCGTAGCAATGAACAGGACACGCGACAGATCAAACGGCACATCCAGGTAATGGTCGGTGAATGTGTAGTTCTGTTGAGGGTCCAGAACCTCCAGAAGGGCCGATGAAGGATCGCCGCGGAAGTCACTGCCGAGTTTGTCGATTTCATCGAGCATGAATACGGGATTATTGGATTCAGCACGCCGTAGCCCCTGAATAACACGTCCCGGCAAAGCGCCAATGTATGTGCGCCGATGCCCTCTGATTTCGGCCTCGTCTCGAACTCCTCCCAGTGCGATGCGCACGAATTTACGCCCAAGTGCCCGTGCGATGGAGTGTCCCAGTGAAGTCTTGCCCGTTCCCGGAGGCCCGGCAAAACAAAGGATAGGACCCTTTGAATCCGGTTTCAGCTTGCGAACAGCCAGATATTCGATGATGCGTTTCTTCGGTTTGGCAAGCCCGTAATGGTCTTCATCCAGAATCTTTCGGGCAAGGGTGATGTCGAGATTGTCCGCCGTGGACTCATGCCAGGGCAGCGCAGTTATCCAGTCGAGATAAGTTGATGATACGGTGTATTCAGCCGAAGACGGGTGCATTCGGGAAAGACGCTCCAGCTCCCTCATTGCTTCTTTTTTTGCTTCTTCCGGCAGGTTTTTTTCTTCGATCTTCTTTCGGTATTCGTCGGTTTCGACCGTGTTCTCGTCGGTTTCACCCAGCTCCTGTTTGATCGCCTTCAGCTGCTGCCGCAGATAGTATTCACGCTGGCTTTTGTCGATGTCGTCCTTGACCTTGGTCTGAATTTTGTTCCCCAGTTCAAGAACTTCCATCTGGTGGTTCACCATGCGGGTCAGTTCTTTG
>PHBN01000535.1:0-1002 GCA_002840635.1 Deltaproteobacteria bacterium HGW-Deltaproteobacteria-1 | reverse complement strand
AAGAAGCTGTGTGCGGTTTTCCGATGTTTTGGCCATTTTCAGAATAACCGCGCAGACACCCACTTCATGCAGGTCGTTTTTTTCATACTGGTTCGGTGTCCCCGGTTCCTTTTTAGTCATGATCAGACCCAAAAGACGATCTTTGGTCATGGCTTCATCTACCAGCACCGACGCACTTCCCGTTACTTCCAGCGGAATCATGGTTTTGGGAAACACCAGTACATTTTGAAGCGGAAGGATCGGAATCACTTCCGGAATATTGAACGTATTTTTATTTTCAGACCCGTTTTGTTGAGTCATTCTTGCCTCCTTAAGCTGTCGAAAAGAAAATCCGTTACTTTGTCGAAATAACTGACACGCGATGCGCTTTATGAACCGGCAATTTGCTCATTCTCACCATCAAAATACCGTCGGCGTAAGAAGCCGCCGCTGACTGCGCTTCCACCGGCGCGGGCAGGGCGATGTTTCTTTCAAAATAACCGTGCGGAATTTCCGCCTGGCAGTAGCGCGCGTCTTGCAAGAGCTGAATCGCCTTGCGAATACCGGCGATTTTAATTTTATTCCGATTGACCTCGATATGCATTTCGTCTTTGTTCAGCCCCGCCATATCAGCGAGCACGATGATCTCTTCCGTCGATTCATAAAGATCAATATTGGGGCGCCAGATGCATTTGTATTTTTTAAATGCCGGACTCACCAGATGAAAAATTTCATCCACCGCTTTCTGAAATTCATCTTCAAAATTACCACCGAAATTAATTTTTATGTACGTCATTTCCACCGCCCCTTGGGTCAGTTTATTAAATACTGTTGAAATTATAGTAATTCGATGCCGATTTGTAAAGCCCGCCCTTCAACATCAGGACATTATGAAGAAATCGCCCATTTCCTGAAAGAAAGCGGTGGGGTGCAATTATCTAAAAAAAATAACTGGTTAAATGAGGCATATTTTGCTATGGAAGACACCGATTTGTTAAATAATTTACGTAATGGACATCCCTT
>PHBN01000534.1 GCA_002840635.1 Deltaproteobacteria bacterium HGW-Deltaproteobacteria-1 | reverse complement strand
GGTGCTGATTCATCAGAGCTGTTGAAAATTCCCGTGCATGAAAGATACGCGTTGTTGTTGTGGACGATTGCCCCTGCTGTTCCATCTGCGTTATCCATGCGGGGATTTATGCAATTATAAAACAAATTATTATAAGCATAGCTTTTCTGTGTTGCCACATTAGTGAGCTTGCCGACAAAAACAGCGCCTCTGCCGCCAAAATCAACACCAACAAACGTGTTGTTATGGAACTGTGAGCTTACCAACCCATCTGATTCTGCGGATTCCGCCATGGCAAACCCGGCAGTAAGTTTCCCACCGATTGCGATGTTGTTAAAAACCTGCCAGTTGCTGTTTCCTCCACCTTCATTGTGTGCACCAATAATAAATATGGTGCTGTCCTTAAATATATTGTTATATAAAAAAAAGTTGCTTGTATTACCAGGGCTTATTTGCTGACCATGATTAACCGAAGAACTCCAGTTCCCGTCAAAGTAATTATCTCTGATTGTCCAGTTCCGTGCCTGCCGCACTATAATATTTGACGAGCCGTTGGACAAATAATTATTGGATATGGTTATGTCTGATGAAGTGTAACCATCTCTTGCAAGCGAATAAATACATATCTGGGTGTATGTTCCATCACTTTCTCCGCATGTCATCATAGCAGTATGTGACACATTAATATGGTTAACCTGAGAGGTTGAATACCCCATAGCGGGGATTCCCATTAGATACTGTTCCGCTGTGCAACTTGACGGTATTATCTTGAATCCATACGAATTATAATTACTTCCTGATCCTGTTATCCCCTCCCAAATATAATATCCTTTTGTGAAATTGATCAGACCCTTAAAAACTGCCTGTCCGTCGCCGTATGACGATTGCCAACCGGTATCCGTCCCGTGATCGCCCGCCGTTGCTTTCTTGATTGAAATGTAGGTTGTTCCTGACTCCGCATCATTAAACGTATGCTCACTGTAAATACCGTCAGCAATGTAGTAGGTATCACCCCTGACAAGAGATGCAGGTA
>PHBN01000533.1 GCA_002840635.1 Deltaproteobacteria bacterium HGW-Deltaproteobacteria-1 | reverse complement strand
GTTGCGGGTCAGAAATTCCTTGAGGATGTCGTTCTGGATGGTGCCTGTCAGAAGTTTCTGTTCGACCCCCTGTTCCTCGGCCGCCACAATATAGCCCGCAAGGATCGGCAGCACGGCACCATTCATCGTCATGGAAACGGAAACTTTTTCCAGGGGAATCTGGTCGAAAAGGATTTTCATGTCTTCTACGGAATCGATCGCCACTCCGGCTTTCCCTACGTCTCCCGCCACGCGGGGATGGTCGGAGTCATAGCCCCGGTGCGTGGCCAGGTCAAAGGCCACCGATAAGCCCGTCTGCCCGGCGGCCAGATTCTTGCGATAAAACTCATTTGATTCCCTTGCGGTTGCAAATCCTGCGTACTGGCGGATGGTCCAGGCACGATTGGCATACATAGTTGCCGTGGGCCCCCGAAGATAAGGGGCCAGACCGGCGAGGGTGTTGACGTTGTCCAGTTCCTCCATATCGGAAGCAGTGTAAATAGGTTTGACGACGATACCTTCCGGTGTTTTCCAGTTCAGGGATTCGACGGAGCTCCCTTTAAGCTCCCTGGCTGCGGCTTCACGCCATTTTTCTATTTGAATATGCTCAGACACGATAAACTCCTTGAAGAAATATTATCAATTACCTTTATCACTAGATCATGATCCGGCGTTGAAAGTCTGATAGGATTTGTTCGGGCGGGCGGCACTGTTCTGAATCTGTGCCGTACCTCATGAACCTGCCTGGCAGCAATGCGCAGGATATCCACTTTTATGTCAGGGTTTCTTCCAATACCTTTTTGACATCCTCGAAGCGGAAAGGTTTTCTCAATGCACCCTGGAAACCGTAATCCGCGTAATTTTTCATGACGGGATCGTCATACTCGGAAATGACGATGGCCTTGATGTCCGGGGCAGTTTTTTTTATCCGCACCAATGCGGTTTTTCCGTCTAATCCCTGCCGGACCGAAAATGCCAACATGACGGCGCAGTATGGATTGCCGGCATCCTCCGCCTTTTGATATTCCTGTAT
>PHBN01000165.1 GCA_002840635.1 Deltaproteobacteria bacterium HGW-Deltaproteobacteria-1 | reverse complement strand
GATCGATTCGGGACTGATTCCACAGGCAATGGCGGTTGCTGCGGCAGCCATCGCATTGTAGATATTGTGCAGGCCGGCCACTTTCATGTCCACTTTGTATGCACCGCCGCTGATCAGAAGATTGAATGTCGTTCCTTTCGCGCCGTTTTTCCTGATATCGCCGACGCTGACATCGGCGCTGGCGCTCATGCTGAATGTGACACGGCGGCCGGACCATCGATCGGCCACCCGGCATACCGCTTCATCGTCAAGATTGACCACCGCGGTACCCGAAGAACGCATATTAAAAAACAAATCTCCTTTTTCCTCGCTTACAACATCCACAGTGCCAAATCCTTCCAGATGTGCGGGACCGACATTGGTGATCACCCCGACATCCGGCTCGGCAATTTGTGTTAATCTCCTGATTTCACCCCGCGTATTGGTTCCCATCTCCAGGACGGCTATTTCATGCCGGCCGGTCATTCGAAAAATGGTGTGCGGCAGACCGATGAGATTATTAAAGTTCCCCTCCGTGGTGAGAACTTTTCTTTCCTGTCTGAGAATACATGACAGCATTTCCTTGGTGGTCGTCTTGCCGGACGAACCGGTCAGCCCGACCACAGGAAAGGAAAAACGCCTGCGGTATGCGTGCGCCAGATCACCCAGCGCCTTCAAGGTGTCTTTCACTTCAACAACACAGGCAGACTTCCCTGCTGCTTCCGGATTTATCCTGCTGATGTCGTGAACGATTACACCGGCTGCCCCGGCATCCACCGCCTTTTGCACAAAAGCATGGCCGTCAAAATTCTCTCCCTGAAGAGCAATGAAAAGGTTTCCCTTTTCAATGTTTCTGGAGTCGGTGGAAATACCGCAAATCGTTTTCCTTCCTTGTCCGGAAATCAGGCGTCCGCCGGTCGCCGCCAGAACTTCCTCCAGGGAAAACATCGGGGATGCAGCCTCCGAAGGATCATCCTCCCTGGAAAGGAGCGCCTGTTTAGCGACAATCCGGTCATCGAACGGAATTTTTTTTGTTCCGAAAATCTGATAGTCCTCATGGCCTTTGCCGGCAATCAGCACAATGTCTCCGGCTTCGGCCAGATTGACCGCAGCGGTGATAGCAGACTTCCTGTCCGCAATCACCATATAGGCGTTCATGCCTTGAGGCAACTCCGGATGATCGGGTGAGACCTTCACGGTCTTTTGCCGGTCGATCCCCGCCTCAATCTCACCGATAATCGCCAGCGGCTCTTCTTTGCGCGGATTGTCGGATGTTAGAATTGTCAGGTCACTGTAACGGACAGCCGTTTCACCCATCAGTGGTCTCTTGGCGCGGTCGCGATTACCACCGCAGCCAAAAACAGTCAATATTCTTTTTTGCCTGAGTTTGTCCAAATTCTGCAGCACCTGATTTAACGCATCCGGCTTGTGCGCATAATCAACAAAAACATGGACACCGGCCGTCGAATCGATTCTTTCCAAACGCCCGGGCACCAGAGACAAATGATTTATTCCCGATTCCACAACAGAAGGCATAATACCGAGGGCGGAAGCAGCAGAGGCGGCGGCCAGAATATTGGACAGGTTGAATCTGCCGATGAGCCTTGACGTCACGGCTATTTCCCTTCCGGACAGACTGATCAACGCCTTGATGCCTTCCAGCGTTATTTCCTCGCTGTCAACCGTCGTCTCATTCCCTTTTTCCAAACCGTAGGACAGCGCAGGTATCTCGACTTCACCAAACAGCCTTCGTCCCCAGGGATCGTCGCGGTTGATCACCATTTTTAGCGGATTGCTTTTTTTGCTTTGCGGCAGGATCTCGGTAAAAAATCTTTTTTTGGCACGGAAATAATCTTCCATGTCATGATGGTAATCCAGGTGCTCCGGGCTGAGATTGGTGAAAATGCCAAGGTCGAAAGCGCAATCATCAACTCTCCTCAAATCCAGCGCATGCGAAGATATTTCCGCGATCACATGCGTCACACCGGAGCTCTGCATCTCGCTCATGATTTTCTGCATTTCAAACGATTCGGGTGTGGTGTTTGGCGCCGGTACGGTCTTGCCATTATAACGGTAATTGACAGTCCCCAGAACACCGCAGCTGAATCCGGCGGCAGTGAGGATGGATTCCAGCAGGTAGGCAACAGTCGTCTTCCCGCTGGTCCCGGTTATACCGATAAGCGTCAACCGGGAAGAAGGATCGCCAAAATAATTCTTTGCCAGCTGGCCCAGAGCACGCCGGCTGTCGGGCACACGGATTGCCGTTACCCCATCAGGCACATGAATATCTTTTTGATGAACAATGAAACGTGCGCCGTTATCGAGAGCCTCCCTGATAAAATCGTGGCCGTCATGAACAAGCCCCTGGATCGCAACGAAAAGAGAACCATTTTTACATTGATCTGCGGCATAACAAACCGACGACACGTCGCCAATCTGATCGGCTGTGTGTTCGATGATATCAACGCCTTTTAGTAGTTGTCGCAGTTCCATCATTCCTTCTAGTTGTTCATTGTAAATTCAATTTTACATATACGTTCATTACCTAAAATCGATCCGGCACTTGGCACCTGTTGGACGGCCCACCCGCTGCCTGAAACATGTAAATCGATCGATCTGGTTTTCGCCAGCTTCAATGCCTCCCGAATGGTCAACCCCTTAAAATCCGGCATTCTGGATTCATCATCAAGAGGATCTTCGGTCACGTTATCAACCAGGGAACTGTCCGCTGTTACCAGCTGTAAATTCTGGGCCTCCTGTGGTTCAAACTCCGGTGTTTTGCGAATGTTTGTCTTGTAACAGTTGAGAATCTGTTCGCTGATATTTTTAAAAACCGGTGCGGCGGCCACACCGCCCCACTTGTCGCGCTGCGGTTCGTCCAGAATAACCACGATGACAACCTGCGGGTTATCGGAAGGGAAAAAGCCGATGAAAGAGGTACGAACTCTTTCCGACGAGTACACACCCCGCGCAAAATCAAATTTCTGTGCAGTCCCGGTTTTGCCGGCAACAGCCACATTGGCAATATGAGCCCTCTTCCCGGTGCCGTCTTCGGCGCCGACTACCTGCGTCAACATAACCGACATGCGTTTTGCCGTTTCAGGAGAAACAACCCGGCGAACCGTTTCCGGCGCATACATTTTAATCGGGTTGTTATTTTTATCCGTCAAACCTCGTACAATGCGGGGCCTCATCAAAACCCCATCATTGGCAAGTGCAGACATGGCGGTAATCAGCTGAATGGCCGTGACCGAAATGCCCTGGCCGAACCCGATGTTTGCCGTATCCACCCTGGTCCAGCTCTTCGCGGGCCTCAACAACCCGGCCGCCTCACCGGACAAATCGATTCCCGTTCTGGATCCAAAACCAAAATTTTTAATGTAGGTATAAAACTTTTCACTGCCGAGTTTTTCCGCAATCTTTGCAGAACCGATATTACTCGAATACTTCAGGATATCGCGAACGGCCAAATAACCGTGGCGCTTACGGTTGGCTTCACGAATCACCCGGTTGGCAACAGCATACTGTCCGTTTTCGCAATAAAACATATCCGACTCGCTGACCAGTTTTTCTTCCAGGGCAGCGGCAACAAGAAAAGGTTTAAAGGTTGAACCGGGATCAAAGGATTCCGTGATCGCCCGGTTTTGCCACATATCCGGCTTCAGCCCTTTGATGTTGTTGGGATTGAATCCTTTCTCATTGGCCATAGCCAGGATCTCGCCCGTTTTCGGATCCATGACAATTGCAATACCGCCTTTCGCGCCTTTATCCAGCACCGCCTCCCTCAGATGAGTTTCCACAAGGTTCTGCATCCGGCTGTCGATGGTCAGAACCAGATTCGCACCCTCATCTTTGGGGAATCGATCGCGCTCCACATGCAGGAAAAGTTTTTTCCCTTTGGCATCTCTGGCC
>PHBN01000532.1 GCA_002840635.1 Deltaproteobacteria bacterium HGW-Deltaproteobacteria-1 | reverse complement strand
GCATGGCGATAATGGATAGATATTGTCAGGCCTTTATTTTCGATAAATATACCCCTTCGATTTTCGGCTGGCAGCAGTTCGGCCAGTTGATCCTGCCATCCTTTAACCGTGAGGACAAACTCCTGTGTCCGGGACTCCCACCCCGGCAGCCCTTCGGCGCCATGGTTCCCGATCAGGTAGTGCGGTGCGATTGAGAGATGTTGCAGGGCGTCTGAGCGTGCACGGCCGGTGATGACCGCGACTTGAGCCCGTTTGCCCAGTATGGCAATTTCTTTTTGCACGGTGTCTGGAATTCCGATGGCGCCGGGATCCGATACGATGGGAGCCAGCGTGCCGTCGATATCAAAGGCAAAAAGGGTTGATCGGTCGAGAAAATTTCCCATGGCGGCGAGGGCTGAATTTGAGAAAAGATAGGTCGATAGTTGATCCGGACTCATAACTGAACTCCAATCCGGTCCGCAAGTTTATTGCGCTGCCTGATACGCGCTGCATCCAGAAGCATCCGGGCCGCCCATCTGTAGACATTAAAATCGCGAACCATGGACCGCATACTGCGCATCCGTGCCTGCTGTTCAAATTCGGGCATGGTCAGGGCTTGATAAAGGGCATCGGCTGTTTGTTCAATATGATAAGGGTTGACGATCAGGGCTTCGTACAACTCATGAGCCGCTCCGGTAAAGCACGGACACGGGCATCGAAGGCCTGATATTCTTCCAGGACCGAGCGTGACGGAGCGGCAATCTGGATAAAGGTAAACCGTCCGATCATCTCCGGGTGGGTCTCCAGGAGACACTCGACGGCCCGCAGGCGTTCGAGGATACCTTTGGTATAGTCCAGTCTATCCACACCGAGTCCAATTAGACAATCATCACTGATTTTAAGCGATTGACGGATTTCCGTTCTGCACTGGGCGATTGACGGTTGACTATCCTGCCAGGGCGTCGGCCACTGGATGGAGATCGGATAAGCTTCTACCAGCGTTAGATTTCCCCCGTGAGAAATGGTTGATGACACATGATCAACCCGGGTTTCGAGATAACGATCCACGGTCTCCAGAAAATTTTTACAGTGAAAAGGCGTGTGGAAACCGAGAATCGTGCTGCCCAGCATACCCTTGAGCAACTCTTCACGCCAGGGACAGATGCCGAAGGATTCCGGATTGGGCCATGGAATATGCCAGAATGTTATGATAGTCGCTTTGGGCAGGGCTTTGCGAAGCATGTCCGGCAACAGGGCGAAATGATAGTCTTGCACAAGGACAACGGGATCATCCCTTTCCGCTTCTTTGACAACGGCGTCGGCAAAACGCTGATTGATCGCCACGTACTGATGCCAGTCGCTAGTCCGAAAAATGGGACGTACGTGGGCAATGTGGCATAGTGGCCATAACCCCTCGTTTGCAAACCCGTAGTAATAACCATTCTCCTCCTCCTGTGAAAGCCAGATGCGCCTGAGAGTGTATTCAGGGTGCTCCGGCGGTACACGGACATGATCTTTTTTGTCCACAACTTCATAATCAGCCGTGCCGCCACCATGAGCAATCCATATTCCCGAACAGGCCCGCATGACCGGTTCCACCGCTGTTACCAGTCCGCTGGCCGGACGATGAAGTTCAATGCCTTCGTTCGTTTTCATGTGAATGTACGGTTCTCGATTGGAAACGACAAGAATCTGCTCTCCGGCCAACTGTTTA
>PHBN01000531.1 GCA_002840635.1 Deltaproteobacteria bacterium HGW-Deltaproteobacteria-1 | reverse complement strand
ATTTTCGACCGGAGGAAAAATGGCGAAAACAGTCAGAAGAACAGGCAAGAAAAAAGAAAAGAAAAACATTACGGAAGGTGTTGCCCATATTCAATCCACTTTCAATAATACCATCGTCACCATTACGGACATGACCGGTAATGTCATTTCCTGGTCATCGGCGGGTTTGCAGGGATTCAAAGGGTCACGAAAGAGCACGCCTTTTGCAGCACAGATGGCCGCGGAAGACGCAGTGCGTAAAGCAAAAGAACAGGGTATGCGTCGGGTCCAGGTTTATATCAAAGGCCCGGGTGCCGGACGGGAATCGGCCCTGCGTTCTTTGCAGCTTGCCGGATTGACCATTACGATGATACGCGACGTCACGCCTGTTCCACATAATGGTTGCAGACCACCGAAGCGGCGCAGGGTTTAAAATAAATATTCCAAGAATGAATTTGAGATTAAAGGGAGGCGTTTTTTGGCAAGATATACGGATTCCTCATGCAGGTTGTGTCGCCGGGAAGGCTTAAAGCTTTTTTTGAAGGGCGATCGTTGTTATTCGGAAAAATGTTCCTTTGAAAGAAGGGGCTACGCTCCGGGAGATCATGGTCAGTCTCATAAGAAACAGCAGTCTGATTATGGCACCCAGTTGCGCGAAAAACAGAAGCTCAAAAGAATGTACGGGCTTTTGGAGAAGCAGTTTCACGGCTATTTTGAAAAGGCCGATCGCCAAAAGGGCATCACGGGTACGAATTTGCTGGTGCTCTTAGAGCGCAGGCTGGACAATATGGTGTTTCGCCTTGGTTTTGCTAATTCCAGAGTTGAGGCAAGGCAGCTCATCAGCCACGCTCATTTTCTGGTTAACGGCAAATCGGTAAACATACCTTCGTACCTGCTTAAAGCGGGCGATGAAATCACTATTAAAGAGGGCTCCCGAAAGATTAACCGGGTGCTTGAAGCAATGGAAACCGTCGCGAGACGTGGTGTTCCACATTGGCTGGGATTGGATAAAGATAACTTTAAAGCGACAATTAAA
>PHBN01000530.1 GCA_002840635.1 Deltaproteobacteria bacterium HGW-Deltaproteobacteria-1 | reverse complement strand
CCATTGACGCTTTTTCCCCAGCGCGACCGCCTCATCAAACAGCCGCCTGAAGCATTGGCTATTTTCGGAAACAGGTTCACAGGTATCGGTGAACGGAAGGCAAACACCTCTTTTTCCCGTGAGCGGACTGTTGACTTCCATTAGAGGCATTAAACCGATGAAAGAATCCTTGTTGCAGGTGTATAAATATAAAGGTGTGTAGCGATACGATTTAATCAGGACATCAGACCAGTTGGCAGTGTGAAAAAAGGAATAACCCGGGGTTGACGCAAGCAGGTTATTCCAATTTTCAATTTCTAGCGGATTGATGACCGACGCTTCATGCATAATACCCTTTAATTTGCTGCACAACGTAATCAACCTGTTCGTCTGAAAGTTCGGCAAACATCGGCAGTGACAGGTATTGCTCCGCGCATTTTTCGGCAACTGGAAAACTGCCTTTGCCTTTTCCGAGGAAGCTATACGCGTTCTGCAGATGAACCGGAACGGGATAGTGAATGCCGCAGGAGATGCCTTTTTCACCCAGGAACGCCATGAGTTTATCTCTGTCCTTCACGCGAATGGCGTAAATGTGATAGACGTGCCTGGCATAGTCCGCTTCCAGCGGGAGAATCATATCCTTCACAGCGGAAAGCCCTGCCGTATAGTCTTTGGCGTGTTTACGGCGCGCGTCATTCCAGCTGTTCAAGTATTTTAATTTGACATTGAGCACGGCTCCCTGAATACCGTCGAGTCTGGCGTTCCAGCCGATGATGTCGTGGTAATATTTTTTGGCCTGGCCGTGATCCCGAAACATACGCATTTTGGCGGCCAGTGCATCATCATTGGTTACTATCGCTCCGCCTTCTCCATAGGCACCCAGGTTTTTCCCGGGATAGAAACTGAAGCAGCCGGTATTGCCCATCGAACCTGCTTTTCTTCCCTTGTATTCCGCGCCATGTGCCTGGCACGCGTCTTCTACAACATACAGGTTGTTCTTCCCGGCAATTTCCAAAATGGGATCCATATCGGAGGGTTG
>PHBN01000164.1 GCA_002840635.1 Deltaproteobacteria bacterium HGW-Deltaproteobacteria-1 | reverse complement strand
GATCTTCAGGATTTGCCATAGTGTGTGCCTTAAATGCGTTTGTGCCTCTGCCATAAGCGACCAGCGGAAAAGGTCCCTTGCAGCCGACCCCGCTGGGAATCAGAAGCGCGGCGGACGCATTGGTCATTTCCCCTGGTTGAACTCCGATTGTCTGATAATTAATTTGCACCACCGTGACATCGCATTTGGCTGTGCCCGTCAACGTCTGCAAATCTACCGCCTCAGTCATCGCATCAAGCTGCGTTACGGTCACTATGCTTATTACATTGGGGACACCAATCACGTTCCCGCGAGTGGTAGTGTTATTTCCGCTTCGCGAAAGAGAACATCCTGCAACTAATGTCAGGGCAAGAATCAGGAACAGGAACCGTAAAACGGAAATTCTTTTCATATTCATAATACTCCTCGTTTGTGAACATCAATAGGCGTTCACACAATCGATTAATCCCTGTTCGTCCATATGGCCTATGCCGCACCAGTAAACCGGCCAGGTCTTATCGGTGATAGGATAAAAGGTATTCCCGATGGGAACGGAATAATTATGTCCGGAAAAATAGTGTTCCCGGTAAAACTGCTGTTTTGCATTTTCCGCGGCAAGCTCCGGATAAAGTATCAACCGAGAATCGTTCAGAAAACCCTGCAGGAGATACGCCGTCGAAAAAGTGTAATAGTTGTTGAACTGCCCCGGCATGGTAGCGAGATCATAGTTCATGATGCGATAATCCGTGGATTTAAACGTATCTTGAGAAAATGTAAAAATCTTAAATGCGGGGTTGTTGCCAAAATATGGAGCTATGCTTGGCGTTGTATCAGCCGGAACACCAGGTGACACGATGCGATATTCGTCCATATGCGTATGCGCGGTGAGCATCTGCGTTATAAGGCCCGGATACTTTGAAAGTGTTTGCAGAAAACTTATTTGATAGTCCTGGTTCCACATCATGGTGGCAGTTGTAATGTGACCGTCGGCATCGACAGATTGGGCAGTTGAATATTTATCCGCTCCGGGAGGTATATGCATTAAAAGCCACACTTTTTTGCCGGCAGCTTTCGCTTGCGCGAGTTGTGAATCAAACCAGGCGAGTTCAGCGTCTACAGCGCCCTTCTCACTATCGCCAAAATCATAGTTAAACATGACAGTATTGAGTCCTATTACCATCAAATCTGTTCCGGGCAAATCCGCGGAATAATATCCCCCAGTTGTGAAAGTATTAAGAAATGTCTGATGATCCACGATGCCATTCAAAAAAATTGTGTAATAAAATTCCGCCGTATTGGAAAGAAAACCGGGCTCCGGTAGAGCACCTATATATGAATCGCTATTGCCAACAGCGAACATGACGGGAATATCTCCGACAGTCGATCTTACCTGTCCCATAAAAAAGGCAACCGTCTTGTCGGCAAATGCCTTCATGGCTGCAACGGCTGCAACGTCGGCTAAAATGGCTGCTCCCACTCGCCGGCATCAGCGGCGACAAGGGCCGGAAAAAGAGACGTGTCATAAAAAGGATTGAAATGAACATCCGAAAAGACAACCACGGGGAAGCTATTGTTGATAATGTTGGTGTTGGTGTTCCCGCCTTCGCATGCCGCAAGCAGCGTCAGGGCAAGGACCAGGAACAGGAACCGTAAAACGGAAATTCTTTTCATATTCATAATACTCCTCGTTTGTGAACATCAATAGGCGTTCACACAATCGAAAAGCTCCTGTTGCCCCATTTTCCCGGTACCGCACCAGAAAATCAGCCAGTTATTATTGGTAATGAAGTTTAAATAATAGTATCCGGAACAATTGCAACTTCTTTAGAGGGTCTGCTTTGCATTATTGGTGGCCGGTGTCTTGTCGGGAAAGAATTGTATCAAAGACTCATCAAAAAGGCTATACATAAAATATGCTGACCAAAAGAGCTAATAAACTGTTCCATCAGCTTTGGATGAAGTGAGTTGTGAATCAAACCAGGTTAGTTCAGCGTCTACATGACTCGCCGCGGTATCACCAAAATCATAGTTAAACATGACCGTGTCAAGGAGAAGCAGGATCATTTCTTCTTGCTTTTTAGTCCTGATTGTTTCTCGAGGTGTTTCCCCATGGCCACAAAAAGGTCCGTGGACTGGGAAATGATTTCATCCAGGGGAGTTATAAATCCACCGAGAACCCACTCATGGGCGATCATGATGATCGAACCTGCCAGACCAGTCGGAATGATGCTCTTGTTGAGCATTTCTTTATGAATCCGCGGAAAAACCTTCAACAAGAAAAGTTTCACCAGGTTGGCCAGCAGGCGCATGGCGTTCTGGTATTCCCTGTCTATTTTGGGGCTGACTCCGAGTATTTCAAAAAGCTGTACCTGCGCCCTGCGGGGATCCTGCTGAAACCGTTGATAAAACATCTTTAACACCCGCGAAGCTTTTTCCAGTGGAAAGCCTTCGCTGTCTTCCAGTGCGGCCATGGCCTCACGCTGCCCCTCATCGATCAGTTCACGGTACACGGCACACAACAGATCCTCTTTATGATGGAACGACTCGTAGAAATAACGTTCTGTCAGGCCTGCAATCCCACAGATCATCTTGATATTGGTCTTTGTGTAGCCCCTGGTACCAAATGCTTCAAGCCCCGCTTCGATAAGCTTTTTCCGACGCTCCTCTTCCCTCAGGTTCGCTTCGACACCGCCGTAGACCCGGTTTTGGATTTTTTTCGTTTTCATGAAAATAATCTGACAATATCTCTTGTCAAAGTCAAGAAGATTTGATAGAAAACTGAAAATCTTTAATGTCAGATTGTCCGGCACAAGAAAGGCACCGATCATGAGGATCAGGCAAGACACTCAATTCATTTCGGAAGGACTGAAATGTGCGGGCTGGTTTTTCAAAGCTCCCGGCATGGATAAGGCCCCTTGCGTCATTCTTGCCCACGGGTTTTGCGGGGTCAAGGAAATGCGCCTCGACGCGTATGCTGAAGCCTTCGTCGGAGCCGGATACCATGCACTGGTTTTTGACTACCGGCATTTTGGCGGCAGCGAAGGCGAACCCCGGCGAATCCTCGACATCAGAAAACAGCACCAGGACTGGCACGCCGCGATCCGGTTTGCCAAAGAGCTCCCGGAGGTGGATTCACACCGGATTGCCCTTTGGGGTACATCATTCAGCGGAGGCCATGTTCTGGAAATAGCAGCAACGGATCAAGACCCCGACATTGTTGCCGTTATATCACAGGCGCCGCACATGAACGGCTTTGCAACGGCGGCGGCAAGCGGTCCCGTCCAGTCCATTCGACTGGGGACAGCCGCCTGGCGGGACCTTGCAAACAGGATGCTTGGCCGAAGCCCCTACTATGTCCCTGCTATCGGTTTTCCCGGCGATCTTGCCGCCATGACCGCCCCAGGTGTGGTGGAAGGGGTGAAGAAACTTTATCCCCCGGGATTCGAACCGGACGAACGGGTTGCAGCGCGCATATTCCTGTCTGTGGGGCTCTACTCTCCCGGACGGCTGGCAAAACGGCTGAGTGTCCCCTGGCTGGTGCAGGTTGCTGCCAACGACCTGACGACCCCTGTGAAACCGGCAATCAAGGCGGCAGGGAAGGCGCCGAAAGGTGAGCTCATAATCTATCAATGCGGTCACTTCGACGTATATGTCCCACCGTATTTCCAACATACCGTCGGTGATCAGATCCGGTTTTTAAAAAAACATTTTAGAAAAGCGCCTCATCCGGTGTTGTAACCAGATACGGCTTGAATCAAGCACCTGGCAGAAAGCTAAGGAGAATTAGCACCCGTCCCGCGTGAGCGGGATAAAATAGGAGGGTTTCATGTTAACGAAGTCAGAAGTTGCATCAATGCTGTCCCGTTTTCCAAAATTTGAGGACTCCTGTATCGGGCTGCCCTATGCCCCGCGCATGCCAAAGCACATGGTAAAGGAGACCCGGGAGGTCATAGCCATTGCCCGCAAGTTCAATGAGGAAGTGGCAAAGCCGCTTGCTCTCAAGCTTGACCGTCGCACGCACGAAGATCCGGATTTCCTTCCCTGGGAACTGATTGAGGAGGCCAACCGCTGGGGCTTCTATACGATGTGGGTTCCAAAAATGTTTGGTGGACAGGGATACAACATGCCTTCGAGTTCCTTTTTCCTGGAAGAGGTTGCCTCGGCCTGCGCCGGCATTGCGAATGTCATCGGCGTGCATTACCTGGCCGTCGCCGGTCTCATCGCTTCAGGAAACGCGCGGATTTCCAAAAGGGTTCTCCGGGAGGTTATTGATGGCGGGGAGTCGGGCAAGCCCTGCTTGCTGGCGCTGGCCACCACGGAGCCCGGGGCGGGAACGGATGTCGAAGAAGTCGATCTCTTGGACAAGGGCCGAGTGACCTGCACAGCCAGACGCGTCGAAGGCGGTTATATCGTCAACGGCACCAAGGTATTCATTTCGATGGGGCACGTTTCCACCTGGACGGTTCTTTCTGCTTATGAAGATGTCCGGCGGCCTTCCGAGACAAACATCGGCTTTGCCGTCAAGACCGGCGCCAGCGGGTTTTCCTTTGGCGGGCATGAAAACAAGATGGGGCAGAGGGCCTGCCCGGCAAGCGTGCTCATCTTCGAGGACTGCTTCATTCCCGACGACCAGGTGATCATGAGCGCGGCTCTCGTGAAAAAATATTCCAGTCAGCCCAACAGAGATATTTCCCAACACTACATCGATTATGTAGTTTCCGCAACACGTCCGGGTGTTTGTGCCTTCGGCACCGGCGTCGCGCGCGGCGCATTCGAGACGGCTCTTCAATACGCATCCAGTACCGAAGTAAACGGCCGCCTGTTGATCAATCAGGAGTGGGCGCAATGTCTGCTTGCCGAGATGCATAAGAACGTCCTTCTGGGAAGGTTGGCTTACACGGAGGCAAACAACGCCAACAGCCTGCGTGGCCTGTACCGTATCCTGCAGATTAAACCCGTCTATCACTACCTCCGCTTCATGCCGCACATCTGGTTTGACAAGGTCATCTCTCCCTTCCTTGATATGGCACTGACATCCAGAGTCATGGGAAAACTGTATTTCGATCACGCAAAGCCGGAAGATCAGCGCTGCTGTTCGGGCTGGGCCTCGGTGGCAAAGTTCGCGGGGACGGACCTGGGCGTTAAAAACTGCCAGATGGCCATCGAAGCCTCAACGCATTTAAGTGCCTCATCGCACCCGCGGTGCCGCAGGCAAAAGTGTTTGAAGAATAAGGAGACGCTATGTCCAATTTTAACTCAGACGATTCGAAACCCTTTGCCGACCTGGCACAATCATTTGCCGCCAGGGAACTGACCGGAAAAGTTGCCGAGCACGACCGCTTTCCTTTCGGCGGATTTTATGAGGATGTCCTGAAGAAAATTCATGAGGTGGGATTCCTGAACGCTGCGCTTCCCGTGGAACTTGGCGGAGCAGGCTTCGGCATCGAGGCGCTTTGTGCAATCCTCGAGAATATCAGCGAGGTCGATGCATCGCCCGCCGGTATCATTTTTACACAGGCGCTCTCTCAGAAAATTCTGATGGCGGCGGGAGCGGGAAAACTGGCCGCGACTTTGTCTGCCAGCGACACCGCCGTGAAAGCCAGCTTTGTAGCCTTCCCCGTTTACGTCAATCCCGCTTCAACCGATACACTTCCCGTAGCGCAAAATATCGGCGGCGACTACGCCCTCACAGGACGGATTGAACTTCTTGTTTTGGGTAATCTTGCCCGTCAGGCCATCGTCGGGGCGCGCACAGGTCAAGGGCCGGACTACAGTTTTTTTCTGGTGGATCTTGACGGCAAGGGTGTGGAGAAAAGCGAGCCGGTCTTTACGCTGGGGCTTCATGCCTGTCCGGCAGTGGATGTAACATTTCAGGGCGCCAGAGTGCAGTTGATTGGCGAAGAAAACGCGGGACCTGTTTATTTTGAACAAGTCCTGCCCCAGATGAATGCCGCGGCAGTTTCGATCAGTTCCGGAATTTTGCGCGGCACTTATTCCGAAGCACTGGCGTATGCCCAAAGACGCGAGCAGGGAGGAAGACCGATTGTCCTGTGGAGCGAAGTAGCCATGATGCTGGCCGACCTGTCCATCAAAGCCGATGTCGCTGCCATGTGCGTTTGCCAGTCGTGCCGGGAGTTGGAACAAAAACAAATCGGATATGAATCCCGCGTATGCGCAGCCGCTCTGCACGTCTCTGCGCTTGCCTGCGAGGCCACGGTTGATGGGGTTCAAGTTCTAGGCGGATACGGCTACATGAAGGACTACGGCCAGGAGAAACGCTACCGCGACGCGCGCATGGTGCAGGCGCTGCTCGGTTCGGTACCCATGAAGAAGCTCGCCATGATCCGGCGGCTTTCGGAGATCGGCACAAACAGCATCTGATGAGACCGGCAGGCTGCTTTTTTCAGGGCTGCCAGGCTTGAAAACAAACGGGGGGGATGAACAGGAATGAAGATTCTCAAAAACAAGACCGCAGCCGTTACGGGCGCGGCTTCGGGCATCGGCAGGATGCTTGCCGTCAACCTGGCAAAAGAGGGGTGCAGTCTGGCGCTTGCGGACATCAATGCCCCGGGCCTGCAGGAAACCGCCATACTGGCTGGTAACCAGGTGAAGGTGACAACCCATATCGTGGACGTGTCCCGGCGCGAACAGGTTTTCCAATATGCTGATGAGGCCGCTGAAAGCCACGGCGGCGTGGATCTCATCATCAACAACGCGGGCGTTGCTCTGGGTGATTTCCTGGAGACCGTTCCCATGGAAGACTTCGAATGGCTCATGGGGATCAATTTCTGGGGGGTCGTGTACGGCGCCATGGCTTTCCTGCCCCATTTGAAGAAACGTCCGGAGGGACACATTGTAAACATATCCAGTATCAACGGCATCATTCCGAATCCCAACAACGGCCCTTACTGCGCCGCCAAGTTTGCAGTCAAGGGGTACACGGAAACCCTTGCCCAGGAGATGCACGGGTCGAACATCCATGTCAGTTGTGTCCACCCCGGCGGCATCAAGACCAACATTGCCCGCAACGGACGCGTAAACCGTGCCATGTTCGGACTTACCAAAGAAACGGCCGCAAACCTTTACGAGGAAAAACTCTTCCGGACAACAGCGGACGATGCGGCGAAGATCATCATTTCCGGCATCAGGCGTAACAGAAGGCGAATTCTGGTGGGCGCGGATGCAAAATTTCTGGATTTGCTCACCCGATTTTTTCCGGTAACCGCCGTGACCTTGAGCACCGTATTCAGCAGACGGATTGCCCGGGAATATGCCAGTAAATGAGGATATCGTAAAGATGCAAAAACCATTCACGAAAGAGGAGGTTCTATGAACAGAGGTGATTTTTTCAAAGGGGTTGCTCAGTGGGACATCATGACGCCCGACATGTCCCTTCAAGGGAAGCTGCCGGTTTTCTACTATGACAACACATCCATGACGGCAATTTACACAGCCGCCACCGACAAGGTGCGAAAGCTTCTTCCCCATTCTGATATGCACCCCGTGGAGGCCATGGTCGGCAGGGCCCTGGTTGCCTTTACCGCTTTCGAATACCGCAGGACGGACATCGATCCCTACAACGAATTCTCTATCTCGTTCCCCATCACCTTCCGGAAAAAGGCCATTCCGGGCATCACCGTTCTGGGAATGATGGCACGCAGATACTTCACCGCATACGTCTGGCAGCTCCCGGTCACAACAGAGCGGGCGCGCAGGGGCGGTGTCGAGATGTACGGGTATCCCAAATTCCTCGCCGACATTACGTTTGCAAAAGAAAACGGCATGCTCGCCTGCAAGCTTTCCGAGGGCGGTAAAAACATCCTTACCCTGAAGGGTCAGCAGCTCAAGACTGGCGCAGAAAAGGTAAACCGCTTCAAAACCTACTCCCTGAAGGACGGGGTGCCCCTGGCGGCTAATATTTACATGAATCCCGTTGAATTCGGCAAATCCATGAGCGGTAAGGCAGCCGAACTCTCTTTGGGAAACCATGATATTGCCCGGCAGCTCCTGGAAATCAAACTCAGCGAGAAGCCGCTGTTCTATCAGTATATGCCCGTCATGGAGGCTATCCTTTACGGAGCCAGAAACCTGATGGATGATTAATTTTTTTTAGGGATACTCTTCGTGAGGGAATGATATCCAGCCTCTTAAAAAAAGATATTTCAGGGTGGTTATTTAATATAATTCTTCTGGAGAGCATCCTCAACATATTTACGATATTTGGATGTTGCGGCCGCCTCAACATATTGACTCTTTTTTGCCATCTTCATCATGTTCTTTAACGTTTTATAGGGGTTGGTTTTGATCAATCTGTTGGCAATGGACGCCGGGAGTCCTTTGCCAAGGTCCGGGTCCACCATGAACGTTACCCGGGTATTTTCCCGGTCAATCCATTCAAGGGTAAACAGTGAATGAAACGAGGGCATTCGGACATAGCCTTTGCCTGTATCGAAGGGTATTTCGCTGGTGGAATCGGCATAGATAAGACTGCGGCCGTTTTTCATATCAATGATCGTTTTGCTTCTCAGCACCACATCCCTGTCCGGAAACATCGTAACATGCTGACGCAGCCAGAATATAAAAACATCTTTTTCATCATCCACTGTTTTCAGGATTTTTGTGGTTTTGCAATCATCCATCCATTCCGGGTAATTCGGTATATCTCTGAGAATAACGCCAATGACCTCTATTCTGGCGGGGATAACACATGTGGCTTTTGCCGCGATATAATCTTTACCGGCAACATTGCTTGTGTGTATCTGGCATCCATCTTCCGTTCCGGCAAGCTTCCATTGATACCTGTCGGAGGCAAAACCTGTTGCGGAAGCCATGAAAAGCATAAGTATTAGGGTAATGATAAAATTTTTGTTCGTCATAAAATTCCTTTCGAAAAGCCACTGAAGGATAAAAATTATTTATCTATGATTGATCTTCACGCATGATGCCTTTGATATGCACATCCTTCTATACATTATACGCGCTTCTGTGAAAACAGTTTTCTATTTCCGATTCTCCGGCAAGGTAAAACATGATGTGTTTACCTTTGGGCATAGCTTTCTCAAGATAACCAAAAACCT
>PHBN01000163.1 GCA_002840635.1 Deltaproteobacteria bacterium HGW-Deltaproteobacteria-1 | reverse complement strand
CCCGCCATTCTGATCATCCGGAACCTTCGGCCCGTGAATCATATAATGGAAAAACGCCCCGCCAAGAACACCCCCCGCACCCAACAGACTCAGGGGCTTCAACAAGCTTTTCCAGAGGGTGACGGACCATGGCACACTCGGATCTTTGTGAAGTTCCGAATAAACTTCCGGTTTTTCCTTCAGCACGTACATGAAATGCGTGCCGCCGACATATTTATCACCGTATGTGGTGGCATCTCCGCCCAGTTGTTCCGCGCGCTTGGCGGCAGTCTTAAGCATCTTATCCTTCAGCCCCCAGGACAGGGCGCCCGTGGGACATGCTTTCACGCAGGCCGGATCCAGACCATTAGTGATTCGGCTTTCGCACATGTCGCACTTATAGACCTTGTCCGTCTTTGCGTCCCAGCGCGGAATCTCAAACGGGCAGGCCGCGACACATTCCTTGCAACCGATGCATTTCTCATGATCCAGACCGACGGTCCCGGTTTCCTTGTTGTAGTGCAGGGCGCCGCTGGGGCAAACCGTCACGCAGGCTGCATTGGTGCAGTGCATGCAGGCTTCCTTCCGGAAGAGCCACTTCACGTTGCCATCCTTATCCACATAATCCTGGTAATGGATGAGCAAAAATGTGTTTGGATTAAGCGATGGCGGGTTCTGGTAAGTGCCCCGATTTTCCGTCTGTGAAGCGGTAAGAGCGTTCCACTGTTTGCAGGCGAGCTGGCAGCCGCGGCAGGCGGTGCAT
The DNA here is from genome assembly GCA_002840635.1 of Deltaproteobacteria bacterium HGW-Deltaproteobacteria-1. Lineage (GTDB taxonomy): Bacteria > Desulfobacterota > Syntrophia > Syntrophales > Smithellaceae > UBA8904. The sequence goes on along the minus strand of PHBN01000163.1, from coordinate 4,503 downwards.
TTCGAATCGTCGTATAATTTAATTTTCTCGGTCATCTTACTTCACCCCCTTCTTCACAACGTTCGCCATGAAAGCTTTGGTCTCGGGTATCATGGTGTTGGCATCGCCAATGGTCGGCGTCAGGAGATTTGCCGCATCACCGTAAGTAAAAACTTCCGCTTTTTTGTCGCCGGGATTATAGGTCCGGTCTTTAGTGGTAATCCAGCCATAATGCCAGGGAATCCCGATTTCGTGAACCGTGTTCCCATTAATATTGAATGGTTTAAAACGAGGCGTTACGATGGCTGTGCACTCCACTTCACCGCGCGCCGAACTGACAATGCATTTATCACCGTTTTTAATGCCTTTATCATTGGCCAGTTCTTCGCCCATTTCCACAAACATGCCCGGCTGCATTTCGGCAAGCCATGGGCACCACCGTGTTAAAACACCGGTCTGCCAGTGTTCACTGACCCGATAGGTCGAGCAGATGAAAGGGAAACGCGGATCGCAACTGTCAACACCGGAGTATAAATCCATATCCGAACCAACACCCTTTTTGTCAAAACGTTTGATGACCGGATTGTTCTTCTGCGGTGAGAGCAGATTTTTATCCACCGGGCATTCGAGTGGTTCGTAATGCTCGGGGAAAGGCCCGTCGGCCAGACCGGGACCAAAAAGATTGCCCACGCCGTCGGGCTTCATGATGAACGGCGGCCGACCTGACCCAGGATTGCCCACTCCATCAGGGACGTCACCCGTCCATTTTTCTCCGTTCCATTTAATGACGGCACGGGACGGATCCCAGGGATTGCCTTGGGGATCAACCGACGCACCGTTGTATATGATACGGCGGTTGACTGGCCAAGACCAGGCCCATCCAGGGGTAAGCCCCAGACCGGTCGGATCGGCAGTGTCGCGGCGCATGGGCAGAATACCCTTGTCTGCCGTTACGGAACCGCAATAAATCCAGCAGCCCGATGAGGTGGAACCGTCATCCTGCAGCCAGGCAAAAGTCGGCACCAGATCACCCTTCTTGAATTCTTTAAACTCGCCCTTCTTGGTCGGGTTTTCCACCTTTTTGTCTTCAAGGAAGAAGCCGTTGATTTCTGCCGCAACTTTGCGGGGATCATAGTGAAAATGTTTACCCTCCATCTTGCCGTAAGGCCAGGTTAACTGTGTGATGGCTTCTTTGTGCGGGCCGCCTTGCTTTTCATAGAGCTCTTTAATTTTGAAGAACAACTCACTCATGATGTCGCCGTCCGGCAGAGACTCGCCTACCGGGCTGACGGCTTTATAGCGCCACTGCTGGAGCCGTCCGCTATTCGTGATACTGCCTTCCTTTTCAATAGATGCAGCACAGGGCAGCATAAAGACTTCCGTTTTGATCTTCGCGGGATCCATGCCGGGACCGCGCCAGAAAGAGCCTGTTTCGTTATCGAACAAGTTGACATTGACCATCCAGTCCAGCTTGGTCAGTGCCTGACGCACCTTGTTGGAATTGGCGCCGCTGCAGGCGGGATTCATGCCCCAGGCAAAAAATCCCGTGAATTTACCCTTGTACATCTGGTCAAACAGCATCAGCCAGGAGTAGTTGACACCATCATCGACTTTGGGTAAAGTCAAGTACGCTTCTTCAATACTCATATTGTCCCCGTACATGGAGCGCAGGAGACTGGCCGAGTATTTCGGAAAGTTTTTCCACCAGTTAAGAGAGTCTTTCTCCTTCGTTTTCGGTGTTCGTTTTTCGTTGTATTCATTGAGCGTTTTGAGAGACGCGGTCGGCATCCCCAGATAGCCCGGCAAGATATGGTAAAGCAGTCCATAATCGGTAGATCCCTGAACATTAGACTCGCCTCTTAAGGCCGCAACACCACCGCCCGCAATGCCCATATTGCCTAAAAGCAGCTGGATCATCGCCATAGTACGGATATTCTGAACTCCAACGGTATGCTGTGTCCAGCCCATCGCATAGAGTTCCACGCCGGCTCTGTCTGCTTTACCGGTTGATCCGTAAAGTTTATAGACTTCGATTAGTTTGTCTTCGGGAGTCCCTGTGATTTTGGAAACCACTTCCGGCGTGTATCGCGAATAGTGTTTTTTCAAAAGCTGGAAAACACTGTTCGGATCCATCATGGTTGGATCTTTAAGGATCACGCCTGCCGCATCTGTCTGATACGACCATGTGCTCTTATCGTACTTGCCATTCATTAAACCGGAAAAAACACCTTTGTTGTCACCTGGCATTTTTAAGGCAGGGTTGATCAGGAAAGTAGCGTTGGTGTAATATTTAACGTATTCTTCCAAATACAGCTTATTATCCAGAATGTACTTGATCATGCCACCCAGAAAAGCAATATCCGCCCCTGAACGCAGGGGAGCGTAAAGATGCGCTTTGGCTGCAGACTGCGTGAAGCGCGGATCCACACAAATGATTTTTGCACCGCGCTTTTCTACAGCGTTCTGTATCCATTTCCAGGAAACCGGATGATTGGAAGCGGGGTTGCTTCCCATAATCAGAAAGACATCACTGTTTTTGAAATCAACCCAGTGATTGGTCATTGCACCGCGTCCGAACGACTCTGCCAGAGCCGCTACAGTCGGACTGTGTCAGATACGGGCCTGATGTTCGATGTAAACCAGCCCTAACCCCCTTAAGAATTTTTGGTATGTGAAGCACTCTTCATTGTCCATCGCCGCGGAACCTACGGAGGCAATGCCATCCGTGCGGTTGACGACTTCACCCTTTTCGTTTGTTTTTTTGAAGCTGGCATCGCGGCTCTTTTTCACATTTTCCGCGATTTTCTCAAACGCCCATTCCCATTCGACTTCCTTCCACTCCGTGGCGAAAGGCGCGCGGTAAAGCGGTTTGCCAAGACGATTTTCATTGACGGCCATCTGGTAAATCGAGCCGCCCTTGCTGCACAGCGCCCCCTTATTGATGGGGCTGTCCGGATCACCCTCCGTGTTGATGACCTTACCATCCCGGACAGACACGATAATACTGCATCCTACGGAACAATAGGGACAAATCGTCGTGGTTTCTTTTGCGTACTTGATTTTCAGGTCTTTGGCGTGGGCGGATGCCGGCTTCAGGCTGATGCCTAAACCGCTCACAGCCGCGACAGCGCCGGAAATCTTCAAGAAACCTCTTCTGCACATTTTCTAGAAAATAACGCTTAATGACCTCTTAATGCGCGTTGCTTTATATATTCAATGCCAGTTGTTGTCAATGTAAAATTATGAGTATTTTCGGAATTTTATGTCATAAATGACATAACATTCCGAAACTGATTCTGATGCTGTTTATTTATGAGTAACATCGGACAACTTTTAGATTATCACCCTGCCATGGTTCAATGCCTGCGTGAGTGGTTTCTGAGACAATGACTGACCATCCGGGAGATCAGATACAAACAACTCGTATGTGTATCCTTATTAATAACATCCTTTTACGACATACCACCCATTGTGTTATAATTAATAAAAAACACTATATGTTGATTTATTTCTTGATTATTCTTTTACTATATGCTATTCAACAAAAACAAACCGGTTGCCTGACGAACCACCAAAAGGTGGTTGCTTATAGTCACTAAGGATCATCAGCAACGGAACGGGACCGTCACCGATGGCAAAACTTTTCCGGGCGCGATCCGAAGGAAAACGAATAATACTGATCGCATCTCGAACGCCATTGGCAACGGTTGCAGGGGTCAACTAAAATTAAAACCTTTCAGAAAAGGCGGATCGTAATTGATCCGCCTTTTTTTCGCGTATGAGTTGCACCCTTTCATCTTTATGTGTCCGGTTTTTCCGATTTATGGATTGAATATCAGATTAACAAAACGAAGATAAGGCCGCAGAGCGGGTGTACCACCACCTTCTGAAACAATCTGCATAACCCGCGCCGTATCCTTAACAACGGCTCCGCCCAGATGCGTAATGCGCGTATCGTGAAAAACCTCCGGCATAAGCGGAGTGGATGGACCCATCATTGCGACCAGGCGCGGCGAACCAAGCAGGTTTATCATTTCCTCAAATGTATTATTCAAAAGCGTGGTGGCGGTGATAATCGCGACATCACATTCTTCGAGTGCCTTATGCCTGTCGTCAGGCGAAAGAATTTCGAGACGTTCAGGGTTTTTCTCAATCACCGTCAGAATCGCACCCGTAGCACGAATCCGTTCAACCAGCGGCGAAAAGAGGCCAACCATCGCCACTCGTTCTCCTCGTTGCAAATTAAAACAGGAGGTTGCCTCACGATCCTCCATATGATCAAGGCATGGTTCTATAAGCGCATTGGCTGTGGCCAGTCCGATCGCACGCTTAATGTGGTTCTGGCTTTTGATGAGACCGGCAAGCGCACCCGAAGCGACTGAACCTGCATAGGTTCCCGCTTCTTTTAAAACCGTGCAGCTGGCTGGTGTTGTTGCCGGCAGGATAGCGGCCAGGGCTGCTGCGCCGTTATCAAGTTTCACAGCTGCATAGCTCAGGCCGATGCGCAGATCAGCAATTCGCCTG
>PHBN01000529.1 GCA_002840635.1 Deltaproteobacteria bacterium HGW-Deltaproteobacteria-1 | reverse complement strand
TACGGCACGGGATGCTTCATGCTCATGCTGACCGGTGAGACGATTGCCCATTCCAAGAACGGCCTTCTGACCACCATCGCCTGGGGGGTGAACGGGAAAGTGGAATACGCCCTTGAAGGCAGCATCTTCGTGGCCGGCGCCGCGATTCAGTGGCTGCGGGACAGCCTGCGCGTCGTATACGATGCTCGCGACAGCGAATATTTTGCAACGAAGGTCCCTGATTCCCAAGGCGTTTATGTGGTGCCTGCTTTCGTGGGACTGGGCGCTCCATACTGGGATATGTACGCCCGCGGCGCCATTCTCGGACTCACCCGCGGAACCAACCGCAATCATATCATTCGCGCCACGCTGGAATCCATCGCTTATCAGACCCGTGATGTTCTTGAACTGATGCGTGCTGAATGCGGTATTGATTTGCGCGAACTGCGTGTCGATGGAGGAGCATGCGCCAATAACTTCCTGATGCAGTTCCAGGCCGATATTCTGGATGTGCCGGTAGAACGTCCGCAAATTATCGAAACAACCGCGCTGGGAGCAGCATATCTGGCGGGACTGGCCACGGGATTCTGGAAAGACCAGGCAGTGATTGCCGAAAAGCGGAAAGTGGATCGCCGCTTCCAGCCGGCAATGAACGAGGAAAAAAGGCAAAAACTCTATACCCGGTGGAAAAAGGCGGTGGAGCGCGCCCGAAACTGGGAAGAAGAATAAGAGAAGGTTCAAGGTGAAAGGCTAAAGGGTAGAGGTCTGTTTTAGATGATCAAAACGGATGTTATTATTATTGGCGGGGGAGCTACCGGATGCGGCATCGCCAGGGACCTCGCGCGGGAACGGTTCCTGAGAAGCTGTGAAGAGATTGGCATCCCTACAGAAATCATGTCCTCCACCAAAGCGCTCGAGCTGGTGCCCAATCTCAATCCGGACACTGAAGAAGCCATTAAGGTCCCCGATTGTTCGATTGATCCCTTCCGCTTATGCATGCTCAACATGCGAACATCTGAGATCAAGGGCGGCCTGAGTTTCATCCGTCACAAGGTGACGGAAATCGTCAAGTCCCACGGCCGCTGCATCGGCGTCAAAGCCACCGATGCGGCATCCGGCGAGGTAAAGGAAATACACGCCAATATCATCGTCAATGCTTCGGGCGCCTGGACCAACCTGGTCGCCGGTCTTGCCGGCTGCGAAGTCCCTCTGACATTATCGAAAGGATCCCTGGTTATTACCAATCACCGGCTGACTGATATGGTGATCAACCGGCTTAGACCGTCTTCCGATGGCGACATCATTGTCCCTAACGAAGCGGTCTGCCTGGCCGGAACCACTTCGCTGATGGTTGAAGACCCTGATAAAATCTCCATTGGGCCCGATGAAGTGGACATCATCATTGGCGAAGCGGGCCGCATGATCCCGCATTTCAACCAGACGCGCATCATCCGCGCATTTTCCGGCGTCCGCCCCCTGCTCAAGTCACAGAAGCTTGACAGCCGGGAAATCTCGCGAGGTTTTCAGATTATTGACCATCAGAACGGCATGTACAGCATTGTTGGCGGAAAGCTCACCACCTTCCGGCTTATGGCGGAGAAAATGGTGGAC
>PHBN01000528.1:1574-3256 GCA_002840635.1 Deltaproteobacteria bacterium HGW-Deltaproteobacteria-1 | reverse complement strand
TGGCCCCGGGTCCTATATTCCGCATTCCATTTACTGCAATGTCGGTCGTTGTCTGTCCGGCGAAGCGGTCTATCGTGAGGCGGAAATCCTTTGCGATATCGCCGGCGGTATCCCGGCAACATTCCCCCACGAGAAGGATTTTGCCAATCCGATTACCGGTGAACCGCTTCTGAAATACACCAAGCGTAATCCGAAGATGTCCGTTGAAGATCAAGCCCAGTTCTGGCGCTATTTGGGTGATCAACTGTGTTCGGCCACGGGTGGTATCATGAATATGGGCAACTACCACGGCGGTGGCTCTCCGATCATGGAACAGATCGCCATTACGACGCAGTACGATATTGCATCCCGCAAGAAACTGGTGAAGTATATTGCCGGTATGAGCGGTGGTGACCGTGAAGCGCTGGCTCCCAAGCCCCCGAAAAAATAAACGTCCCGTGTCCCTGATGCCTGCAGGTCAAACTGCCGGCATCAGGGACCGCTTTTCCAAAAGATTTGTAAATTCCTTTTAAAAATTTTATTCTGAAACAATAAATATAAAGGAGCCTCTGCTATGTTTGATCTTTCTCAATTTTCATTAAAAGGTAAAGTGGCGATTGTCACCGGCGGCAGCCGCGGCATCGGTCAGGCGATTGCCTATGGTTTTGCGAAAGCCGGCGCCAAAGTAGTTATCAATGAGCCAGGCTGTGGCGAGAGTCATGAAGAAACAGGGCGGCGGAAAAATCATCAACATTGCGTCCATCGACGGTTTTAATCCGGAACCCTTTGTCAGTGTGTATTCCATCTCTAAAGCCGGCGTCCGTCATATTACACGCTCGTTTGCCATGGAACTGGCGCGGGACAACATCCAGGTCAATTCCATATGTCCGGGACCCATCAGCACCAAGATGATGAATTCTCACTGGGCGCATTTGCCTCCGGAAGAGGCAAAAAAACAAAAAGAAGAAATGTGCAAGCGTCTGCCGACCTGCCGGATCGGGGAGCCGGATGAAATTGCCGGAGCGGCGATTTACCTGGCGTCTGAAGCCTCAAATTATACGACGGGCACCGAAATTGTCATCGACGGTGGATTCCTGCTGGGATTGCTTTAATCCGGCTGATGTGTTTGTTTTATGTTTACGTGCAGATTATTCCATAGCCGTCGTCCATTGATGGACGACGGCTATGGCCTGATACCTTATTCGAATAAACTCTTTTGCTAAAGGAGATTGCCGATGAAAACCCTTCAGCACTTATTATCACCAATCAAAATCCGTTCCCTTGAACTTTCCAACCGCCTGGTCATGCCGCCTATGGGAACAGCTCTGGGCAATGACGACAGCACCGTCAGCGAAGCGAACCTGGCCTATATCAAGCGCAGGGCCCAGGGCGGCGCCGGGCTTATTATCACCGAGATCACAGAGGTGCACCCTTTGGGTTCTGCAGGACCCCGATGTATCGGCGTCTGGGATGACAAATTCATTCCCGGCTTGAGCAAACTGGCTGATACGGTGCATGCCCAGGGAAGCAAAATCGCTATGCAGCTTCACCATACAGGCCGTGAAAACTACCTGCTGCAAAAGAAAAATAAGGCAATCGGGCCTTCAGCCATTCCGAGTTATATCTTCGGTTTCCTGGGGACGCCGCGCGAGATGACGCTGGCGGATATCGAGGAGACCATTGCCGCCTTTGGGTCAGGGGCA
>PHBN01000528.1:0-1559 GCA_002840635.1 Deltaproteobacteria bacterium HGW-Deltaproteobacteria-1 | reverse complement strand
TGGTTGCCGCCGGTGCGGACATCATCAACGTGTCTTTTGGCACGCATGGCAGTCCCGCCGTTAATATCGACACACCGAATCCGAGCGCGCCTGTTGAATTCGACCCCGGTTTCAAGGCGTTTTTGGCCAGGAAAATTAAAGACGTCACGAAGGTCCCGGTCATTTCCGTCGGACGCCATGTCGATCCCTATGAAATGGATGAAGTCATTGCCCGGGGAGACGCGGACATGATCGCCGTGGCGCGCCAGCATCTTGCCGACCCCGATTTTTTGAAAAACGCCCGGGAAGGACATCCGGAGGATACTCTGGAATGCCTCGCCTGCAACCAGGGATGCATTGAGCGCCTTTCCCTGGAGGCGCTGCCGATTCGCTGCGCCATTAACCCGCAAACCGGTCAGGAGCTGCTTTACCCGGCAGGTCCTGCAGCCGTCAGCCGCAATGTCTGGGTCGTCGGCGGTGGACCGGGAGGACTTACCGCCGCTTTCGAGGCCGCACGTCTCGGACATAAGGTGACCCTATTCGAGCAGGAAAGCCAGACGGGCGGTAATGTTCGTTATGCCGCAAAAGCACCTCACAAAGAAGTATATGGCAGGTATATTAAAACCCTCACGGCAAACTGCATAAAGAAAGGTGTGACGATCAAAAAGAACACAGAAGTCACGGAGGCGATGATTGAAGACGGTAAGCCCGATGCCGTTGTTCTGGCCATTGGCGCTGCCAAATCCTCGTGTCCGGCCGAAGGCATCAACGCGTCCATCGTTTGCGACGCCTGGCAGATTCTGGATGGCGAAGTCAAACCCAAGGATCATGTTGTGGTCATCGGCGGGGGCTTAGTGGGGATGGAAACGGCTGATTTTTGTGACGAAAAAAGGTGAAGATCTCAAGCTTGAACCGGTCAACCAGGTCATAGTTGCCGTCGGTGTGACACCACGCAGCACCCTGAAAGACATGCTTGCGAAAAAAAGCATTCGTCACTTTATCATTGGCGATGCCGCGGCACCCCGCCGGATTATTGAAGCGACGACGGAGGGGGCAAAGGCCGCCTGGGAAATATAATTTTCATCTGCATTTAAGCGCTACCTGTGTTGGCTGCGTTGTCGGCTCCTCGGCATATCATAATATACGCCTGCGTCGCCTTCGCCTTGCCGCCTTGGTATCATCTTAAATGCAGAAGAAAATATTAAAAGTGTGAGGTGAATTATATGGATTTACGCGAACGCTTTATCGAAACCAACGGGATTAAACTTCATGTGATGGAAGCCGGACCGCAAGACGGCCCGATGATTTTGTTCCTCCATGGCTTTCCGGAGTTCTGGTATGCCTGGCGCAAACAGCTCTCACATTTTGCAAAGAAAGGTTATCTGGTTGTTGCCCCCGATCAGCGGGGGTATAACCTGAGCGACAAACCTGAGGGAATTGCCGCCTATAAAATTGATGAACTGGCCAAGGATATTGTCGGTCTGATAGACGCTTACCAGCGCGAACAGATTTTTCTGGTCGGACATGACTGGGGGGCTTCAGTGTCCTGGTGGGTTGCGCTAAAATATCCCGACCGGGTA
>PHBN01000527.1 GCA_002840635.1 Deltaproteobacteria bacterium HGW-Deltaproteobacteria-1 | reverse complement strand
GATATTGACCGCAGCAGCTATCCGCATTTTTTCCTGAAAGAAATCTCTGAATCCTCCCTGTCGATAAAAAGAACCCTGCGGGGTAAATACCGTATATCCGTGACTGATCCATCCTCTCCGCGAGTATCTTTCAACCTGGGCAAAGATATGGTTCCGGAAACGGTATGCAATGGTTTGAGGAACGGGGACATCAGGAAGATCATCGTCATTGGCCATGGAACGGCCGCCGTGGCAGGTCAGGCAGTAGCCGACGCATTGTCACATTACCTGAAAGACACTCCTGTGAATATCATGTCCAGGGTCGCCTCGGAGTTGAGCGGATTCGGGTTGAAAGAAGACCTGACCGACACGCTGATCATCCCGATCACGCAATCGGGAACCACCACAGACACCAACCGGGCTGTGGCCATGGCCAGAGAACGCGGCGCCCAGATCATCTCCATTGTTAACCGCAGGCAATCGGACATTACCACCAAATCGCACGGCGTGTTTTACACCAGCGACGGGCGAGATATCGAAATGTCAGTCGCCTCGACCAAAGCCTTCTATGCGCAGATCGTCGCAGGTCAGGTGCTGGGGCTTTTCTTCGCACAGATTTTAGGTTCCCGGACCGACAATGACATTGCCAGGGCGCTCACCAACCTGGAGTCCGCTCCACAACTGATGGATCGGATTTTCGAGCATCGGGATTCAATTGCCGCTTCGGTGAAAGCGACCGCAGGTAAAAAATACTGGGCCATTGTGGGCAGCGGACCCAATAAGGCGGCGGCCGATGAAATACGCATCAAACTCAGCGAACTCTGCTACAAAACGATTTCATCAGACATTGTCGAGAATAAGAAGCATATCGATTTATCCGCCGAACCTTTAATCCTGGTCTGCGCTTCCGGCAATCCTGATTCTGTTTTGGAAGATGTCGTCAAAGACGCTGCCATTTTCAGGGCGCACAAAGCAGCGGTCATCCGCAACCGCCTGTCCAATGAATTGACGCTGAGGATGCTCAGCAGATTATCCATTCTGGACATGATCGCGGACGCCGCCCTTCACAGGATGATCAATCAGTTTTACAGTCTTTTCAATACGCACAGGCAAAATGATGCATTCACCGAACTGTCGTCGAGAACGATCGTTGATCTGCTGTTGCTGTTGAAGTACACTGCGGGCAGACTGCCTCTCAGAGATTTTTACCAGGACTTCAAAAATGAAAAAGGCCTTTTTTCACCGTTTGAACTTCTCGATGTCACGCTGGGGAAAGCCATCGATGAACTGGCCCGTCCGATAGACGCCATCCGGCATCAGGCTAAAACCGTCACGGTCGGCACGAGCCGCAAAGAAAAGGAACTTGCAGGCATTGTTTTCGATCTGATGGATTCCCTCGATTTTTCCGCCAAAAACCTGACTCATCGCGACATTCTAACCATTAACCGCATCCAGCCGGCCATTGCAGCTGTGCGGGGATATACAATTTATGATATCAGCGGTCTTGACGAACAGGGCAATCCGTCCACAAATTCGATGATTGCCGTTCATGCCAGAGGAGGTGTGGCC
>PHBN01000162.1 GCA_002840635.1 Deltaproteobacteria bacterium HGW-Deltaproteobacteria-1 | reverse complement strand
TCAAGGTTGATTTGAACAACACTTTACATCGCCAATTTAAACATTTGTGTAAACATTGCATAATATTAAAAAATATTCAATAAAAAATTTATAAAAAATAATATATTTATTTAGACAGAAATCAACGGGCATTATTCTTGTATTATCTCAAAAAAATTGTCTATGATAAATAAAAATTTTCAATGAATCATCAGGAGGAACATGAAAATCGTTTTAGTAACCGGTATGCCGGCCGCCGGAAAAAATATTGCCGCCCGTTACGCGCAGATCAATCAGTATCCTTACTTTTCCACCGGGGACTTTGTGCGGGCGGAAATCAAAAAGAGAGGCTGTAGGGCCGATCCTGAAACATCAGCAAAAATATCAACAGAATTAAGGGGGACCGACGGACTTGGCGTTACGCGCATGGCTGTCGGGAAAATTCTTCGGCAAACGGCGGATATCATTTTTCTGGAGGGAATACGGTCCTGGCAGGAAATCGAATTGATTCGGGACAACACAGACTGCACACTCGTGGCCGTTGTCGCGCCCAGGCATTTGAGACTGGACCGTGTGCTGCAAAGGGGCAGGGAGGACGATTCCGCTGAATATTTTGATATTCGAGACCGGCGGGAGATCGACTACGGTGTATCTGTATGTATCGCTCTTGCCGACGCTTATGTTTTAAATACCGGGTCAATCGAATACGCACTAGGCCAGCTGGATGATATTGTCAGGAATATCAAAATTCCCCTCCTATAGGTCCAGGAGGCTTTCCACTTCGTTGCGTATTTTTTTCAAACTTTCAGCGGTTGACGCCTCAAAACGAAGCACGATGACCGGCTGAGTGTTGGAACAGCGTACCAGTGCCCAGCCGTCTTTAAACGGAACGCGGACGCCATCAATGTCAACGACACCGGGAGTGTTCCTGTAGTGGGCTTTTATTCTTTCCACAACCTCTGCTTTTTTGTCGTCGTCACAATCCACCCGTATCTCCGGGGTTGCAAACGTTCGTGGAACATCGGAAAGAAGATCGCTTATCTTTTGAGTGGTCTGGGAAAGAATTTCCAAAAGTCTTGCGGCGGCGTAAATGGCATCGTCATATCCGAAATAACGGTCGGCAAAAAATAAATGGCCGCTCATTTCTCCTCCCAGGACTGCTTTTTCTTCCTTCATCTTGGCTTTGATGAGCGAATGCCCCGCCTTCCACATGATTGGGCGTCCTGAACATTTTTTAATGCCGTCGTATAAAACCTGTGAGCATTTGACCTCGCCGATAATTGCCGCATGGGGATGGTCTTTCAAAATGCTACGGGCGAACAGAAGCAGCAATTTATCTCCCCAGATGATTTCACCGGTGTCGCTGATTACACCGATTCGGTCTGCGTCTCCGTCAAAGGCGATTCCCAGGTCAGCTCCTTTTTGGTCAACTGTTTGTATGATGTTTTTTAAGTTTTCTTCAACCGTGGGATCAGGAAAATGGTTCGGAAAACGGCCGTCAGGGTCGCAGTAGAGGCATGTTAAATCACATCCCATTTTTTCCAGAATGGGGACGGCAAATTTTCCTCCGACGCCGTTTCCTGCATCCAGCACGACTTTCAGCTTTTTGGTGATTTTAACGTTATCGAGGATGAAATTCTGATATGCCCCGGTGACGTCGTGAAGCTGCTGACTTCCGCTGCCGGAAAGGTATTTTCCTGTTTCGATGATTTTTCTCAATTCCTGAATCTGCGGACCGTGAATCGAATCGTATCCGACACAGATCTTGAAGCCGTTGAACTGAGGCGGATTATGACTGCCGGTGATCATGACGCCTCCGCCTGCATTGAAATGACGGATGGAGAAATAGAGCATGGGTGTCGCACAGAGACCAATATCGATCGTGTCAATGCCGGCGGCATTCAGGCCTGAAATCAAATACGATTGATAGGCTTCGGAGCTTAAACGGCAATCGTGTCCCACCGTCATGGTGTTGACCTTGTGCTGAAGCGCGTAAGTGCCGATGGAACGTCCCAGGTTGATAATAAATTCTTGATTTAAATCCTTGTCAACGACCCCTCGCACATCATACTCACGAAAAACATGGGGATTCATCATTTTCTCCTTGGATGAAATAGTCATCCGTTGTTGTGCACATCCATGAAAAATTGCATGACTTCGTATATAATTAATGACAATAAGTCAACCAATGATGCTCGACAGGCATGTGTTCATCTTAACAGATGGATGATATCGGTTGCTTCCCGGAAAACCATGTCAGCCCCTGCTGCAAGAAAATCTTCTTTTCGAAAACGCCCCGTCAGGACACCGGCGCTCAACGTGCCTGCATTATGGCCCGTCTCGATATCCAGCGGATGATCCCCGATCATCAAAGATCTGCCGGCACTGGCGTCCAGCCGTGACAGAGCCAGGTTCAGCTGTTCGGGATGCGGTTTGACGTGTCGTACATGGTCGCGGCAGACCACTGCCGAGCAGTATGATAAGATGTCCGGGAAAATAAGATGAACGGCACGGGCACAGTTTCTGGTGATAATTCCCGCTCGAATTGAATGTTCCTTAAGCGTGGTCAGCAGTTTTTTTGTTCCTTCAAACAATTCCCCCCGGCCTGCTGCTTCCACCTCAATGTTTTCAATAATACGGCCGGCTTCTTCCTTAAACGTTTCAACTTTTCGTGGTGAATCACTTTGCAGGATTGCAGCTGCCTCATCGATCATTTCCAAAACATACTTGTGATGCAGATCCTGATGAGCAACTCCATATCCGGACACAAGTTCGGTGATTGCCCTGCGCATGTGATTAAAATCGATGTTTAATCTGGCAAGTGTCCCGTCAAAATCAAAAACAACCGTATCGACAATTGTATCGTTGACGGATAAAACACTCATATCAGCGTTTACCCGAAGCATAATGGGGGGAAAGCATTTTTTTTACTGTGCGTGACAGTGGTGATGGCGGCACTGGATTGCCGGTTATTGTTTGCAGAAAATTCACAATGATGTTGAATGTTGCACCCCACAGGATGTCGTCATGGCCGTAGCCATCCGGAACAACCAGACACGGGAATTTCATATTGTAGCGCGGATCTGAATTCCCGGAGTCGGATTCAATTTCCAGCACAGCATAGAAGGAACTCTGAAAGAAATAGTCCACGGGAATTTCCATCACTTTTTCAACCTCGTCACTGAGCCGGTAATCGAAGGGGTCTCTGACCAGACTCACGACGGGGAAAATCGTCCGTGAAAAAAATGTCAGGGAATAAGAGGGGAGGGCGCCGAGAAAACATACGTTGAGCGGATCCAGGCCGATTTCTTCCCAGGATTCCCGAAGCGCATTCATCAGAAATAGCCTGATCAGGGAGGCTGTTTGTTCATCTTTGCCCGGAAGGGCATTCAGACTCCCGTTATCGGCCGTGCGGATCATTTCTGTTTTGAATAAAATATGGCTCAACATTTCATCTGTTCGGGGCTCCAGCATTCCTCCGGGACAACTGATGTCGCCGGCCTGTGCAACGGATTCAGAACGTTTAATCAGCTGGAAGGTGTACCCTGAATTTTTATAATGAAGCAGCAGGACAACACCGGCCTCCAGATGGCCGGAGCCGGTGGAGTTGGAATGCGCAATGGAAAGGTGTGTCATCAGCTGAAATAAAGATATCTACCGGTATGTTTAGATTCTGAAAAGATTTATCGGTCAATGTGTATAACTTGAAATAATCCCTGTAGGATGTAAACTCCGGGAAATAAATCATGATATCCGCTGTAAGATCCAGGCAGGTCTTGGCCTTCAGCATCTGTGTAAAATTGTATTTATGAGGGAAAAGTCTCTGTTTTTGTCTCAGGGACCTCTTCCATTTTTTTAAAAAGTATTTACGGTAAAGATCCGGGCCCTGATCGATGGCCAGTGTTGTTTTATAAGGATCCAGAGGAGGACTCACAGCGAATACGTGTCTTAAATTCCTGATCGGTGTCCGGGAATGTTTTATTGCAATCCGCAGTGAAAAGTTGGCTCCCATGGAGAAGCCAAGAAGATAGACGGGCCGCTTTTCCTCCTGTCCTGCCAGAGTGCTGACCGCACTGAATGTCTCTTCAAGAAGAGCGCCGTGAAACAGGCCTTCGTTCAGGTGATGTGATTCCCCATGGTCCCTCAAATTCAAACGGCCGATGGAGAAACCCTTCTCATAAAAATATGAAGCGGCAGCCAGAACGTAAGCGGAAGAAGACGAACCCTCCCAGCCAT
The DNA here is from genome assembly GCA_002840635.1 of Deltaproteobacteria bacterium HGW-Deltaproteobacteria-1. Taxonomy (GTDB): domain Bacteria; phylum Desulfobacterota; class Syntrophia; order Syntrophales; family Smithellaceae; genus UBA8904. Next base: position 15 of record PHBN01000162.1, on the reverse strand, counting down.
GCAGGATGATGATCA
>PHBN01000161.1 GCA_002840635.1 Deltaproteobacteria bacterium HGW-Deltaproteobacteria-1 | reverse complement strand
TATGCACGTCATGCAGCACCGCATCGGCAAAGAAGTCTCCCTGTCCAACGCGACCATTTTCATGGCGCAGGACCGGACGAATGTAGAAGAAGCCTATCCGGGTGACATTATTGGCATTCACAATCACGGCACCATCAAGGTCGGCGATACTTTTTCGCAAAAAGAACCCCTCAAGTTCATCGGCATCCCGCATTTCGCCCCAGAGCATTTCTGCCGCGTGCGGCTCAAAGACCCGCTCAGGATCAAGCATCTGCAGAAGGGGTTGACTCAGCTTTCGGAAGAAGGCGCTATTCAGGTTTTTAAACCCCTGTGGGGGTCGGACAATATCCTGGGCGCGGTGGGCTCGCTGCAATTTGATGTGACCATGTCGCGCTTGAAAAACGAGTACAGTGTTTACGCTGACTACGAAAAAACCGATTATGCCTCCGCACGCTGGGTAACCTCGGATGACGCCGGGAAGATGGAAGACTTCCAGAAAAAGAATATGATGAACCTGGCAATGGACACGGAAGGCAATCTGGTATATCTTGCGCTTTCCGACTGGCGCCTTTCTCATGTCATGGAACAGTGGCCGCAGATTACATTTCACAAAACCATGGAAAAAAGCTGACGCAACTGTTTTCGTTAAAGCCGGGATCCTTTTTCACAAGATGATCCCGGCTGTCTTCATGCGATTTCTCAAATCCGGAAAGGCCGGATTTTCAATTGTTCCAAGGTTCCCGTCGATTATTCTTTTCAAGAAAAATAATACCCATTCCAGCGTGAATCGGACTGACAGAAAACTTCTTAACTTGTCCTGAGGTTTATGGTATTTAATGAATTATGAAAGATAGATTAATTGTGCAGGGCGCCCGATTGAAAAAAGTTTGCCCTGTTATCTGATTTCAGATGTTTGTTTGTCAATCGCCAGGCCAAAACAGTTTAATCCCGTTCACACGGGACGAGCGTTAATTCTCCGCAGCTTACTGCGATATAGTAACGTTCATTTCATGCCTCGACAGCTTGCTGCGAGGTGGTTGATTCTCAATCGGAAACGGAAAAATGAGCAAACAGAAGAATCATAAAAACCTGAAAACAGATAAAAAATCTGTCACTGAAATACCTCACCAGTTCTTTGCCGGCATTCCCTGTAACGAGATACAAAACAAAACGCCAAAAAAGACCCCCATGAACAGCGAAGAATACTACCGGGCTATCTTTGAGCACACGGCGACAGCCAACATGATTCTTGCCGAAGACACCACGGTCCTGTTTGTGAATGAAAATTTCGAAAAAATGATGGGGTATTCCAAAGAAGAAGTAGAAAACAAAATGTCGTGGACCAGCTTTGTTATTAAGGAAGATGTTGAAATCATGAAACAACGGCACGTGATACGGAGAATCAGCCCCGAATCCGTTCCGTCGACTTATGAATTCAGGGGACCGACAAAAACAGGGGAAATCCGGAATTTCTTTCTGAGCGTGGCCATGATACCCGGCACCCGGAACAGCGTGGCGTCTCTCTTCGATATAACTGAGCATAAAAAAGCTCAGGAGGCCGTCAGGCACAGCGAAGAACGGTTCAAAGACATGGCCAGGCTTCTGCCGGAAACGGTTTTTGAAACCGACATGAACGGGAGAATCACTTTTGTAAATGAACTTTCCTTTACCCGCTTCGGTTATACGCCGGACGATTTAGAAAAAGGGTTGTACATCCAGGATGTTCTGGCCCCGCAAGAACACGAGCACTTGCAGACCGTCATTCAAAATGTTGTCCGTGGAGAACGGCTTGCTCTGAGAGAGTATCTTGCCCGGGGACGGGGAACCTGTGGGCATCAGAGGATTTCTGATCGATGTTTCCGAGAAGAAGGCCCTTGAGGATCAACTCCTGCGAGCGCAGAAACTGGAGGCCATTGGCACACTCGCGGGGGGTATCGCGCATGATTTCAACAATCTGCTCATGGGAATTCTCGGGAATCTTTCCATCATGCTCATGCACATGGATGCTACCCATCCGTTCTATGACCGGCTGAAGATCATGGAAGATTACGTTCACCGGGGATCCAATCTTACGCGTCAGCTGCTGGGCTTTGCCCGCGGAGGTAAATATGAGGTACGTTCTACCAACCTTGGCAAATTCGTTCTGAGAAGCGCGGAAATGTTTGGAAGAACGAAAAAGGAGATTTCCATTCAGCACAAGATCGGCAGCTCCCTTTTCCACCAAAGAACGGGGGCGAAACACAGGGATGGGTCTGGCTTCCGTTTATGGAATTATCAAAAATCATGGCGGTTACGTCAATGTGGAGAGCAAGCCGGGCACCGGCACATCGTTCATGATCTATCTTCCGGCATCGGATAATCAGGCGGAAGATGAACCGAAAATAGATAGCAGGATTCATAAGGGCGTGGAAACCATTCTGTTGGTTGACGACGAACAGATGATTATTGATGTCGCCTCCAAAATGCTCGAGGAACTTGGCTACAAAGTTCTGGCCGCCACCAGCGGGAAACAGGGGATCGATATTTTTCATAACAGCACAGAAAAAATCGAGCTGGTCATTCTGGATATGATCATGCCCGGGTTAAGCGGCAAAGAAGCCTTTGATATTCTTCGGCAGAAAAATCCCTCCGTGAAAGTTCTGCTTTCAAGCGGCTTCAGCCTGGACAACCAGGCAAAAGATATCATGGCCGAAGGCTGCAAAGGTTTTATCCAGAAGCCTTTCACCATGGCGGAACTTTCCCGGAAGCTAAGAGAAATCCTTGACAATAAATAAATCAGGTTCGGTTATCTTCCTGAATTACGGGGCCAAACAGCAGACATAGTACGCAGAAGCATGAAAAAGGAATTATCGTGAAAATTAACCATTATACCTCCATAAAGCCAATCCCTTTTGATAACGATCAGGTCAAGGGTGTTTCCGGCCGTGTCATGATCGGAAAAAACAACGGTGCGGACCACTTTTGCATGCGTATCTTTGAGGTGGCTCACGGAGGACATACACCCAGGCATTCACACGCATGGGAGCATGAAATCTTCATCCACGCGGGTTTTGGCGAAGTATTCAATATGGGGCAATGGCATTCTGCGCGGACCGGAGACGCAATATTGATAGAGGCAAACGAAGAACATCAAATCCGTAATGCCGGCTCAGAAAAATTGATCTTTGTCTGTCTGATTCCTTCAGGCGTCCCCGAGATTTGATCCCGCTCGCACGACGGGGCAAGCATTAATTCTACGTAGCTTGAAGCAATATTGTAACGTTCATTTATACTTCGACAGCTTGCTGAGAGGTGGTTGACTCACATCATCGTGAATGAAACCCGCAAAAGCAGACCATCCTATATGCATCATAAGATAAGTTATATTCAATACCGTTGCCTGATCTTTGGCATTCTTGGAGCCGCCTACATCCTCGTTTTTTTTCACAGACTGGCTCCCGCGGTTGTGGCTGTGGATATGATGTCCGATTTAAAAACCGGAGGCGCATTGATGGGCATTCTGGCATCCGCGTATTTTTACCCTTATGGACTGATGCAGATTCCCGCCGGCCTTTTATCAGACACGTGGGGGCCACGCAGATCAATCGTCTTTTTTTTCACCATCGGAGCGGTTGGCTCCATTGCATTGGCCTTCGCGCAAACCGTGGAAATAGCGATTGCCGCACGAGTGTTTGTGGGTCTGGGGGTGGCGATGATCTTCATCCCGACGCTGAAAATTTTGACTCACTGGTTCGAACGGGACAAGTACGTCCACATGAGCGGCCTTTTAATGTCATTGGGTGGTGTAGGGGCATACACGGCATCAACACCTCTTGCACTCATGAGCGATGTGATTACCTGGCGCGGCAGCATGATTGTCATTGGGATATTGACCCTTATCATATCGGGGCTGGTCTGGCTCCTGGTGCGTGACACTCCCGTGCAGGCAGGTTTTCAGCCAATCAATCCCTGTGCTCCCGCCCATTGTGAAGAACAGGAGATCGGGCTCTTCCACGGGCTCATCATGGTACTGAAACGCCGGCAATTCTGGCCAATGGCGATGTGTAGCTTTTTCGGTTCGCTGGTGTCTCTGAGTTTTTCCGGACTGTGGGGCGGTCCATTCTTGATGCACGTATATGGGATGACCAGAACACGGGCAGGGGCTGTATTATCAGCAATGGCCATCGGCATGATTATCGGAGCGCCGGTGATGAGCTGGCTTTCCAACCGGATGCTCCATTCACGAAAAAAAGTTTTGGCATTGAGCCAGCTGGGCGGCCTGTGTGTTTTTGCCCCCCTCGCTTTTTTCACCGGCGATTTTTCCGAAACAGCACTCTACATCTGGTGCTTTTCTTATAGTTTTTTTATGTCCAGCCTGGTTGTCGTCGGCTATTCAGCAATTAAAGATTCTTTTCCGATACAAATATCCGGCACCGCCACAGGCACCTTGAATATTTTTCCTTTTGCCGGGGCCGCGCTGGGACAGCCGCTCATCGGCTGGTATCTGGATTCCGTGGGCGCAGTCGATGGCCGATATCCGGTGGATGCTTATTCCGCGGCATTCAAGATGTGCCTGTTCTGTCTGCTGGTTGCGTTCATTTCGAGCATCATGGTTAAAGAAACGTTCCCCCAAAAACACGATTCCGCTTAAGGTTTATCGATCGTTCAGGCCGGCACAAGGAACGTAAACGTCTGATTCTTTTTTTCGAGTTGCTTCCCACAATGTCTCTTGGTATCATCATTTGCCTTTTGACTAATGCAAACAAACTGTGATAGTTTACAAGAATGGAACACATGAAGACAGGGACGGCTTACCATCAATAAGATATTCGGCAATACAACGGGGCTGGGCGCCCAGCAAATCAAATCTCTGGAACGTCTTTATCGCCGCGGCATCCCGCCGGAAAGCATTCTCAGCAATGACCTTGCCCGGGAGGTATCTTTTCTTTCCAGCGCTCTCAATCGTCAAATCGGTCTGCTGATCAACCGCAAGGGCGAGATCAGCATGGTCATTCTCGGAGACCACAAAGGCATATTTATTCCCAGCCTTGATGTTTTCCGCGCAGCCTCCACACGCTTCAAGGGCCTGCGTCTGATTCACACCCATTTAAACGGCGAAGCACTTTCTCCTGAAGACATGACGGACTTGTCGCACCTCAGGCTGGACATGATCGGAGCGCTCCAGGTCTGTGAGGACGGCTCTCCCGGCAAGCTTTTCTGGGCTCATCTGATTCCGGAAAATCCGCACGGAGATTACTGGCTTATCCATGAACCGCAGGAACCTCACCGCCTCGATCTGAATTTCCTGTCTTTTATCGTCGCGCTGGAAGACGAATTTGCACGACAGCAAAAAACGCGAAAGATCGAAGCAACGGAAAAGGCCATTCTCGTGCGGGTTGAAAAAAATCCCCTTGCCGGCGCGGAAGCATCTTTAGAAGAGCTCCGGCAGCTGGCGGAAACCTGCGGTGTGGCAGTTTTTGACAGTCAGATTCAATATCGTCCGCAGCCGGATCCCAGGTATCTTGTCGGCAGGGGCAAACTGTCGGATATCGATCTGCGCGCCACACAAATTGGCGCAAATCTGCTGATCTTCGACCACGAGCTGACACCCGCACAGGTCCGTTCCATCAGTGATTTCACCGGGCTGAAAATTCTCGACCGGACGCAGGTGATCCTGGATATCTTCGCTCACCGCGCCCATAGCAGGGAAGGAAAGATTCAGGTGGAGCTGGCTCAGCTCAAATATCTGCTGCCGCGGCTGATGCACAAAGACACGTCCCTGTCCCGCCTCGCCGGCGGCATTGGCGGAGTGGGCCCCGGCGAAACCAAGCTGGAAATTGACCGGCGTCGCGTACGCGAACGTATCAACCGGCTGGAAAAGGATTTAAAGAACATCACGAAGTCACGCGGACAGCGGCGGGGGCGGCGGAACAAATCAGGCCTGCCGGTAATTTCCATTGTCGGTTATACCAATGCGGGGAAATCAACGCTGCTGAATACACTGACGCAAAGCGCCGTTCTGGCAGAAGACAAGCTCTTTGCCACACTTGACACGAAAAGTGCGAGACTGCGGTTCCCGCGCGATACGGAAGCGGTCATCACCGACACGGTTGGTTTCATCCGCAAACTGCCCAAAGAACTTTTCAGCGCCTTCAGGGCGACTCTGGATGAACTGAACGAAGCGGAT
>PHBN01000526.1 GCA_002840635.1 Deltaproteobacteria bacterium HGW-Deltaproteobacteria-1 | reverse complement strand
ACCTTCCGTTTTCATTTTTTCCGCTTCTTCCGCCGTCACCTTGTATTTTGCCTGCAAACCTTCGGTGATCGTGTTTCCGGCAACGGTGAAATCTCTGGTGAAAATGGACATTCCGCCTTTAATGACGTTGATATTGGTCAGGGTTGCTCCAATATTGACAATTACAACGATTTCATCTTCTGCAAATTCATAGTTAGTTTCATACATTGTTTCCAGCGCAAAAGAATCCACGTCCATAATCGTAACCGTGAGACCGGCTGCCGTTAGCGCGTCCAGATAGCTGTTGACATCGGTTTTTTTGGCAGCCACAATGATAACTTCCATTTGATTGGGATTATATTCATTATCTCCAAGAATCTGGAAATCATAATTCACATCATCCATATTATCAAAAGGAAGATATTTGCCGGCTTCATCACGGATCAAATCACGCAGATCCTTCTCTTCCATCTGGGCAAGAGTGACTTTCTTTACAATCACGGAACCACCGGAAAGAGAAGTAACGATTCCCTTTCCCCTGCATCCGGAATTGTGGAAAAGTTCTTTAACCGCCGTTGATAAAGCACTGGCGTTTTCCACAATACCATCAACAATCACTCCGTGAGGAATGGGCATTTGACGAAACCGGTTCAACACATAACCATTGGATGTACTAACGATTTCAGCAAGCTTCAGAGAGCTTGAACCGATATCCAGGCCAACAAGTTTCTTTTTCCCTGTAAATAATTCTTTTAAATCCATTAAAGCACCGTCATGTTGTTTTTAACGTGAAAAAATGCTTTTCATCACTACTTTGCCAGCCGGTAAACAACGTCACCTTTTTTTACCATCCCCAGTTCATTGCGCGCTATCGATTCAATATATGCAGGGTCTCTACGCAACAGAAGTATTGTTTTGCCAAGCTCCTTGTTTTGCCTTGCCAGCTCATCGTTCTCTGCTTTCAGCAGAGCCAGTCTTTCTCCCATCAAATAATTATCAACAACTCCTCTGTTGCCAAATGTGATTAAAAGAGTCATTAAAAATAAAAACGCGACC
>PHBN01000525.1 GCA_002840635.1 Deltaproteobacteria bacterium HGW-Deltaproteobacteria-1 | reverse complement strand
GCCGACTCTTGTTTCCATGCTGAAAAAATATCACCCTCTCTGGATGAGCATCCACATCACGCATCCCGACGAACTGACCCCCGAAATGAGCGCCGCCTGCATTCGCCTGGCCGATGCCGGCATTCCCCTGGGCAGCCAGACGGTTCTTCTCGCCGGCATTAACGACTCGGTCTCCACAATGACCCGGCTGGTGCACGGCCTCCTGCAGATTCGGGTCCGTCCCTACTACCTGTATCAATGCGACCCGATTCCCGGCTCATCGCATTTCCGTACACCCATCAGCAAAGGTCTGGAAATCATCCAAGGCCTGCGGGGCCACACAACCGGTTACGCCGTGCCGACTTATGTCGTTGATGCCCCCGGCGGAGGAGGTAAGATTCCGCTTCTTCCCGAATATGCCATTGGCTGGGACAAGGGCGATCTGATGATGCGCAATTACGATGGTAATATTTTCCGCTATCCGGACAATCACGCTGAATCGAAAGATATCCATTAGGATCGTGAATATTTATGTCCGGTAACATAAACTGCTCGTCAACCAGAACCCCTCAAAAAATAACGGTTGGTCTGACCTACGATTTGCGCGACGACTATCTGCGTGAAGGTTACAGCCTCGAAGATACCGCGGAGTTCGACAAGCCCGATACAATCGAAGCCATTGAAAACGTCATTTTGAAAAACGGTTATGCGACCGACCGGATCGGCCATATTCAATCATTGACCCGTCGTCTTGCCGCTGGCGATCGATGGGATCTTGTTTTCAACATCGCCGAGGGCCTTCACGGCTTCGGGCGGGAGGCACAGGTTCCCGCACTTCTGGATGCCTACAAAATTCCCTACACCTTCTCTGACGCCCTCGGTCAGGCCCTGACCCTTCACAAAGGCATGACCAAGCATGTCGTGCGCGACCTGGGAATTCCCACACCGGACTTTGACGTTGTTTCCGATCCGGAGGATATCGGCCTCGTTTCACTTCCCTATCCCCTTTTTGCCAAACCCGTCGCGGAAGGAACGGGCAAGGGCATCACGGCCCTTT
>PHBN01000524.1:1029-2067 GCA_002840635.1 Deltaproteobacteria bacterium HGW-Deltaproteobacteria-1 | reverse complement strand
GATTTCTTTTCCTTCTTCATCCATCAAAACCGGAACAACGCCGAAGAACGGAACCATGGCTTTGGCGGGTTTGATGTCAATTGCGCCGGGCAGAGGCAGGATCATATGTCCACCTGTTTCCGTCTGCCACCAGGTATCGGAAATCGTGCAGTGACCGGCGCCGATCTTATTGTAGTACCACCACCAGGCTTCGGGATTGAGGGGCTCGCCGACCGAACCCAGAACGCGCAGCGAGGAAATATCGTGCGCATCGACCCACTTATCGCCTTCTTTGGCGATGGAGCGAATCGCTGTCGGAGCGGTATAGAAATTGTTGACATTGTATTTCTCAACGACTGCCCAGAACCGGCCGAAGTCAGGATAGTTTGGTACGCCTTCGAAAAGAATGCTGGAGTGGCCGTTGCACAGCGGGCCGTAAACAATGTAGCTGTGTCCGGTGACCCAGCCGATATCGGCGGTGCACCAGTAAGTATCTTCTTCACGGACGTCAAAGGCCAGCTGCTGGGTCATGGAGGCATAGAGCAGATAGCCGGCCTGGGTATGCACAACGCCCTTGGGCTGTCCGGTCGAACCGGAGGTATAAAGGATGAACAGCGGATCTTCCGCATCCATCTCTTCCGGTTTACAGTATTTGTCAGCCTTAGCCATCAATTCTTCGTACCAGATGTCGCGTCCCTCCTGCATGTTAACGGCTGTTCCGGTGCGTTTCACAACCACCATCGTTTTCACGCCCGGGCACTGAGCCACGGCTTTGTCACAGGTGTCTTTCTGAGGAACTGCCTTGGCGCCACGGTAGGTGCCGTCGCAGGTAATGACAACTTTCGAACCGGAGTTATTAATACGATCTCTTAACGCTTCCGCCGAGAATCCGCCGAAAACGATAGCATGAACGGCGCCGATGCGGGCACAGGCCAGCATGACGATGGACAACTCCGCGATCATGGGCAGAAAGATGGTAACGCGGTCGCCCTTTTTGACGCCCAGGCCTTTCAGAACATTGGCGAACTTGTTCACTTCGCGATACATGTCGTAATAGGT
>PHBN01000524.1:0-862 GCA_002840635.1 Deltaproteobacteria bacterium HGW-Deltaproteobacteria-1 | reverse complement strand
CTCAGGCACAGGAAATACCTTGTCATAAAAATCTTGTTCATTAGCTTCAGCCATATAATTCTCCTTAAAGTTATTTTTTTATGCCCTTTGTTGCCACACAAAAGGCATGTATTCTTTCGTTATCAATAAGCATTTCGGCCATGTATCTCTTTACTTTTTGCCTAAAGAGATGTATGAACTTCAAAGTCTTTTCAAGAGGGGTACGCCCCGCAGCATTGGCTTCGTTCCTGTAGGTCAGACGCGCGTTTCTGATTCACTAGCCACAACGTTGGGGCGTATTACATATGGCGGATGCAATACAGGTACCCCTTGAAAAGCGAATACTGAATACACCTTTCCCGAAACGTTGGGTATCGGCATCAGTCCGAATTCGAGGTGGGCGTCTGTCCTACAAACCGTCGGTGTTTGTCTGACATGCTTATCCCTGCTGGATAGCTGGTTAACAGATGATAAAAGAAGATCACTACCGTAAGCTGGAAAACATGATGCACGGGGCGCCGATCGTTAAACTGACGGGCGCGCGCATTACCATCGGCGAGGGCAAATCCGAAATTACACTGCCGGTCAGCGAGGATTTGTATCACGCAGCGGGCGCGCTGCACGGATCCATGTATTTTCTGGCGCTGGACAACGCTGCATGGTTTGCCGTCAATTCACTGGTGTCGGATGTCTTTGTGCTGACCGTCAGCTTCAATGTCTACCTGATCCGCCCGGTGGACAAGGGTATTGTCCGCGCGGAGGGACGCGTGACCAACGCGACCAGGACGCAATATTTTGCCGAATCGATTTTATACGATGAGGATAACCGGGAAATCGCCCGGGGCAGCGGCACGTTTGTCCGGGGTAAAACAAAACTGACGCC
>PHBN01000523.1 GCA_002840635.1 Deltaproteobacteria bacterium HGW-Deltaproteobacteria-1 | reverse complement strand
CGTAAATCTGCAGGAATCCTTTTACAATCATCTGGTAAAGGAATTTCAAAAAGAAAGTGCAATTGAAGTCATCAGGGCGGGTGATTTTGCCAAGAGCAGCGTTGCCGTTACAAAAAGCAAAGCCATCTCGACAGGGAAAGCACTGAAAGCGGATTATGTGGTCACCGGCAGCATCACACAGTTCGGTGAAACACTGAATATTGACGCGCAAATCATCAACATTGCGCAGGAGAAAATCTTTCCGTCCGCATCTGTGCAGGGGAAAGAATCCACCGGCCAGGAGGCGCTGGCGGCCGAAATCAAAACGGCGCTGCTGGCCCATACGGGTTTCCTGGATACCATTGCCCGGATCGATATCGCGGGAAATCGCAGGGTCGGGGCAGAAGCCATCCGGCAGCAACTGCGCAGCAAGGCGGGCAGTCCCCTAAGTGAAGAAAATATTTCGGCAGACATCAAGACAATCTATAAAATGGGGTTATTTGAAGATGTCAGCGCAAAAGTGACGACGGAGGCGGAAGGCAAGGTACTGACTTTCACCGTAGTCGAAGCGGGACTGATATCGGAAATCCGGCTGATCGGCAACAAGAAGCTGGACCGCGACGACATTCTGGGTGCCATGAGCGTCAAGACCCGGCAAAGCCTCAATCACGCAAAGATCTTTATTATGCCAAAGGGTATTACAATGTCGAGATCAGCGAACGCATAGAAAAAGATGGCGAAAAAGATTATGTGCTGATTCTGGATATTCAAGAAAACAAGCGGGTCTATATCCGTTCCATTACGTTTGAGGGAAATGAAGCCTTCACTGCAAAAGAACTTCTCAAACAGATGAGCACAAAAAAGCGAACTATCCTGGGGTTCTTTACCGACGATGGCATCCTGCAGAGCAATCAGCTCAGGCAGGATGTTCAGAAAATATCTTCTTTTTATTTCAACAACGGTTTTATCAACTCCCAGATTGGCGAACCCGTCATCACGCATGACGAAAAGGGCATTGACATCAAGATCACCATTCAGGAAGGCAAAAGATTCAACGTAGGCAAAGTTGAAATATCCGGGGATGAGATTGGAAAATCTAGGGAGAGTTTGTTTGCACTGTTAAAAACAAAAGAAGGACAGAATTATAACCGCGAAGCGGTCATGAAAGACATGGAAGCCATAACAGTGGCGGCCAATGACGAAGGCTATGCCCACGCCGATGTCACTCCGAAAGTCGTCACGCATGATGCTGAACAGCTTGTTGACATAAATTTCCAGTTAACCAAGGGCGAACTCGTTCACATCGCGCGCATCGGTATTTCGGGAAATACGGTCACGCGCGATAAAGTTATCCGTCGGCAGCTGGCCATCGTGGAAGGCGATTTATATTCGACCACGAAACTGAAACAGAGTTATAACAATTTAAACGCACTTCGTTATTTTGAAGAAGTCGATTTCCAGACGGAAAAAGCGCCGGGCAACAAGATGGACGTCAATATCCGGGTAAAAGAAAAAAACACGGGCATGTTCATGGTCGGCGCGGGATACAGCGCTGTTGACGGCAGATCTTAAGCCTCAAAGCTTCCCTGGGCTCGAAAACAAACAACTATGAACTGTCCTTCATCGAACCCTGGCTTTTTGATCTGCCACTGTGGACCAAGGCGGATGTCTGGAAGTACAAGAAGGAATACGACTCCTACACGCTGGATACAAAAGGGGCCGGAATAACAATGGCTTACCCGATCTGGAACAAAATAAGCGGCTCGATCGGCTACCGGTTAAGTATAGACAATATTCAGGACGTTAATTATTTAACGGCCTCTGACTACATTCTTGAAGAGGAAGGACAAAGAACGACCAGTTCGGTCACTATAGGTGTGGGCTATGACACAACCGACGACACGATGTTTCCCACCAAGGGAATCAAGGCAAGCGCTTCCATACAACATGCGGGAACCCCGTTTGGCGGCAATACGAAATTTACCAAATATTCCGGGTTTGCAGCCGGTTATTATCCGCTCTTCTGGGATATCGTCTTAGGCGCAAGGGGACGTATAGGGTATCTGCAGAACAATGACCCTGACACGAACCTTCCCATTTACGAACGATACGTTCTGGGAGGCATCAATTCTCTACGCGGTCTGCGCTATGTAGGCCCGACCAATCCCGGAACTAGCGACGTGGTCGGCGGCACCTCCATGGTGACCTTTTCCCTGGAGGTTGTGTTCCCTCTGATCAAAGACGCCGGCATGAAGGGTGTTATATTTTATGATGCAGGCAACACCTGGGACGGCGGCTACCATCTCGATGATTTGAGAATGACGGCCGGCGCCGGCATCCGCTGGTACTCGCCCATCGGACCTTTGCGCCTCGAATACGGTTACGTGCTGGATCGAAAGGGATTAAACGACGATGCTACGGGCCGCTGGGAATTTACGATCGGCATGTTCATGTAGAAGCAAAATGAAGATTGAACTTCATCATTCAAAAATAGACAAACTTAAAGGGAGGAAATTTAAATGAAGAAAAATATTTTTATCATCTCGGGGCTGATTCTGCTTCTTTTTGTGTGGAGCACCGCATCCTATGCCGAAGA
>PHBN01000522.1 GCA_002840635.1 Deltaproteobacteria bacterium HGW-Deltaproteobacteria-1 | reverse complement strand
TGTACTCGTTGCCGGTTTTCTCGTGAGTATATCTATCATGATCTGGCTTTTAGCCCGCAGTTATGAAAGTGAGATAAAGGTAAGGATAAAGGCCGAGGAGCTGCTCAATAAGAAAAATGAAGAGCTCGGCACGCTCAACGAGGCTTTGCAAGAGAGTGAGGGAAAATATCGCTCATTCATAGAACAAATGGAAGAAGGCTATTATGAGGTTGATCTTGCAGGTAGTTATACCTTTGTGAATAATGCACAGTGCGATATTCACGGATATTCCAAAGATGAATTGATTGGTATGAATTATCGGCAATATCAGGATGGAGCAAACGCTAAAATAATGTATGAACTATTCAACGGAATTTACAGAACAGGTGAACCGATCGCATCATCAGACGTTGAAATCATCGGAAAAGACGGGACGAAAAGATTTCTTGAAGTTTCGGTATCCCTGAAACGAGATGCCAAAGGCGAGCCCATTGGATTTCGAGGTATTGCCCGCAACGTTACAGATCAGAAAAAGGCGGAGGATGAGAAGCGAAAGCTGGAGGATCGTCTGCAGCGTGCGGAGAAAATGGAGATTCTCGGAAGAATGGCCGGGGGAGTGGCCCATGACCTCAATAATATTTTAGGCGTCCTTTCCGGTTATTCGGAACTGCTGCTGATGCAGATTCCCCAGGGACATAAGTCTAAAGATTACGCTGAAAGGATTATGAAGTCCACAGAGAAAGGATCCGCGATTATTCAGGACCTTCTCACGCTGACCAGAAGGGGCGTCACCGTTTCGGATGTGATTAATCTAAACGATATTGTGTCGGCTTTTTTCAAAACACCGGTGTTTGAGAAAATAAAGGACGATCATCCTCTGGTGACGTTCAGGACAGAGTGTGACAAGAGCCTTCTGAACATCAAAGGGTCTCTTGTCCATCTGGAGAAGACTTTGATGAATCTGGTGTTGAATGCGGCAGAGGCTATTTCAGGAGAGGGAGAGGTTACTGTCCGGACAGAGAGTTGTTATCTTGACAAACCGGTTAAGGGCTATGACGTG
>PHBN01000160.1 GCA_002840635.1 Deltaproteobacteria bacterium HGW-Deltaproteobacteria-1 | reverse complement strand
ACCGGTTCGGTCGGCGACGGGAAAATCTTTGTCACGGAACTGGCCGATTGCATTCGGATCAGCAACGGCGAAAGAGGCGGTATCGCCATCGGGTGAGGTACCTGTTATGGATAGCGGCAAAACATATGCAAGTGCAAAAGCATTGGAGCGTTGTGTTTCAGACTGTGAAAAAACGGTTATCATTCACGCCCTTAGAAGAACAAAAGGCGATACCACGATGGCCGCGCAGATGCTGGGAACAACAAAACGCAGTTTAGCGGGCAAGATCCATAAATATGAAATCGATTGCACACAATTTGAATCTGAATAGCTGAAAAGGAGAAAAAAATGAAACGGTACATGACGGAAGCACGGAAGGTGTTTTTATTGTTACTCATGGTGGTTATATTTCCGATGATAACCTGGGCGGGAGAGGAATCCGGCAAAACTGAATCTGAACCGGTGGTTGAAGAAAAAACCGTCACCGAATCAAAAGAGAGTGAGCCACAGCAGGAGAAACACATGATAACCGGGGAGGTGGCCGCCAGTCTTTTAAGCGCATATATCTGGAGGGGGCAGGAGATGACGCGTCATGGCGTGGTGGTTCAGCCGTCAGCGACCATTGGCTATAGAGGTTTTTCAGTAAATATATGGGGAAATATTGATGCACGCCCTTACTCCGCCGGAGAGGATCAATATTCTACTCATTTATCAGAAATGGATGTCACTTTGTCTTATACACACAAATTCGGCATCGTATCTCTGGGCGCCGGTTATATCTATTACGGACTGGCGGCATTTTATCCCGGCGGTACCGATCCGCTGGATGCCCAGGAGATTTTTGTGACCATGAGCGTGGATACTCTTCTCACACCGACTCTGACCATTTACAAGGAAATCGATCACTATCATCAATGGTATGCAACGCTGGGTGTCTCACATACCTTTAAATTGCATGAGAGAGTCGGTTTGAAACTGGCAGGCCAGATCAGCTACCTCAAAAGCGAAGACGAAACAACCTATCCGAAATTTGATTCGGATTCACTGGCTACAACAGACAAGTTCAATAATTTCCATGATGCGACAATTACGATTTCTCTGCCGGTTGCCGTAACGAATAATATTGCGATCACGCCGCTTTTAACGTATGTTTTTCCCCTGTCGAGTGACGCAAGGTATGAAATGAAAGCGCGCGGCCTTCAGGGGACGTTGTACCCGTCAGACAAAGATAGCTCTTCGTTCCTCTATGGCGGTGTCACGTTAAGTTTTGCTTTCTAAGTTGGGAACAATTTTCCTGCCGCGGCAATTTATTTAAATAAACTGCCGCGGTTGATCGGAATCTTGCATAAGACGATGGAAGGAGAACCATTATGAAACTTGTCATAGCAATTGTACAATCCGATAAGCTGAAAGAAGTCAAACAGGCTTTACGCAATGTCAATGTAGGTAAAATTACGGTTTCCGATGTGGTCGGCTGTGGAGCACAGGTTGGTAAAACGGATACGTGCGACGTCCGCATCCGCACCGGGGAATCGGGACGCCTGGCCATCGGGTAACGTTTTCAAAAGGAGAGCATCATTCGATGATTGCCCATTATTTCAAACACGTGCCCTTTGAAGATATCGGCAGCATCCGTTCGTGGCTTACGAGTGCCGGCTACACCATCAACAGCACGCCTTTTTTTAAATCGGCAAACCTGCCTGCTATGGAGGAAATTGACCTGCTGATTGTGATGGGCGGACCGATGAGCGTCAATGACGAAAAGAGATATCCGTGGCTTGTCCCCGAGAAACAATTTATCCGTCAAATGATTATGTCCGGCAAACCCGTTTTGGGCATCTGTCTGGGCGCGCAGCTTATCGCCAGCGCGATGGGGGCAAAGGTGTATCATAATTCTGTGAAAGAAATCGGCTGGTTTCCCATCTATGGTGTTTCGTCCAGCGACAAATCCATATTTCGCTTCCCGCAATCGATGCAGGCTTTCCATTGGCACGGAGAAACATTTGACCTGCCGACGGGATCAACGCGCATCGCGAAAAGCGATGGATGCGAAAATCAGGCGTTTCAACTGGGTCAGTCGGTTATCGGTTTGCAGTTTCATCTGGAAACCACACCGCAGTCCGCACAAGACCTTGTTACGCATTGCCGGGATGAACTCAGCCCCGCGGCTTACATACAGACCGAGAAGGAAATCCTGTCCGCCAAGCCCGCACAATATCGATCCATCAACCATCTGATGGACAAGATCCTTACTTTCCTCGTAAGAGCAGTTTGATTACTTATTTCTGCGTTCATCAATATCTCCGGGATACATCATAGCGCCCGGGCCGCGCTCGCGTGTCCGAACCCGAATGACATCTTCAACAGGCGTGACAAAAATAATGCCGTCGCCCGTCTCGCCTGTATAAGCCGATTTGAGAATCGCTTCCAGCGCGGCGTCCAGGTTGCGCGTGTTTAAAACAATGTTGATTTGTATTTTTGGAAGCATATTGACCTGATAGGTTCCGGCGCGTCCGACCAGTTGAACACCGCCCTGCCGTCCATGCCCCCGCACTTCAAATGTGTTCATGCCCACAATTCCTATCTCTTTAAGGGCGTCGATAACATCGTTTACTTTGTCTTCGCGAATGATCGCCTCGATTTTTTTCAGCATGGTAAAATCTCCAGTCCCAAATTCTATTGATTGCCAAACCACCAATGATTATCAAGGTCTGCTAGTATGATCGTTCCCCATGGGAGCTGATATCCAGACCTACGTCTTCTTCGATCGGACTGACCCTCAAGCCAATGCTCACATGAAGTGCTTTCGCCAGAACGTAGGTCATCCCGAAAGAAAAAACGATGGTGACCATCACCGCGACGATCTGAATGCCCAGCTGGGCGGGATTGCCGAAAAACAAGCCGTTGGCGCCGTCTGCATTAACGGCAACGGTGGCGAACAATCCCGTGGCGATGGTGCCCCACGTGCTGCCCATGCCGTGGCAGGCCCAGACATCCAGTGATTCATCCAGCTTGCGTCTTTCCCGAAAACGCATCGCATAATAAGCAAGGGGTGCGGACACAGCCCCTATCACCATGGCGGCCAGAGGCGTAACAAACCCGCAGGCCGGTGTCACCGCGGCAAGGCCAACCACCATCCCGGTCGCGATCCCCAGCGTACTTGGCCTTCCGTCCAGCCAGGAAAGCAGCATCCAGACCAGACCGGCGGTGGCAGCCGATGTATTGGTTGTAACGAGAGCGTTTACCGCCACACCATTTGCCCCAAGGGCGCTACCCGCGTTAAAACCGAACCACCCGACCCATAGTAATCCGGTTCCCAAAACCGTAAGTGGAATATTGTTCGGCTCCATCGGAACATTACCATGACCTTTTCGCGGACCAATGACCAGGGCAAACGCCAGTGCTGAAAAACCTGCGGCAATATGCACAACAGTTCCGCCAGCAAAATCCAGGACGCCCATTTCCTTCAGCCATCCCCCCTGTCCCCAGACCCAGTGACAAAGCGGGTCATACACCAGTGTTGCCCAGAGAAGGCTGAAAAGCAGGAAACTCTTGAATTTGACTCTTTCCACGAAAGCTCCTGTAATGAGCGCGGGAGTAATCACGGCAAACATCATCTGAAAAGAGGCAAAAAGTTCATGAGGAATGGTCTTAGCATAGGCAATGTTCGGTTGAGCGCCAACCCCCTGAAAGCCGAGGAAATCCAGTCCGCCAATTAATCCGCTTATATCGGGACCAAACGAAAGGGAATAACCATAAAGCACCCATTGAACTCCGATCAGGGACATAAAAATATAGCTCAGAGTTAACGTGGAAAGAACATTTTTCCGACGCACCATGCCCCCATAAAAAAATGCCAGGGCCGGCGTCATCAAAAGAACCAGAGAACAACACACTAATATCCAGGCTGTATCACCCGCGCTGATTTGAGAACCCATTATATTGATATTCCTCCCTATAAATATAGGGTAAATTCAAAGAGCAATTATCCTGCCACAATATATTGTCCATTAAATACGATATGTTACAAAGCATGTCATTGATCAGGAGGGCGCATATTTGTGTAAATTGAAAAATGTTTAAACATAATTGTGCCGATTAGTTTAGCTTCTACTAGTAGAATGATCACTGTTCTTTCCACATTTTGGTTTGGCCTTAAAAATATATACACAAAATTGTTCAATATGGTATACACATTCTTTTCTTAATTAATTAGTAATTACAATAACTAATCATGAATTAACAGGTTCGGCACTATCCTTGCTTAAATAAAACGAGAGGTATGATAATGAAATTTATCATTGCTATCATCCCGTCGTGTAAACTGAAAGCTGTAAAAAGAGAGCTGGAGACCGTGGAGGTGAATTTAATGACGGTCACCAGTGCTGTGGATCAGAAACGGCAAAAAAACGTTAAGGATATCTACCTTAATACACAGGAATCAACCGGCCTGCTGGACAAAGTCCGACTCGACATAGCCATCAACGAAGATTTTGTCGAACCAACGATTGAGGCTATTGTCAAAGGCGCCAGTATTGATGCCGTTTCCGAAGACAGGATATTTGTTTTCTAATCCCGCTGCTGCGGGACGAGCGTTCATTCTCCGAAGCTTGCTGCGAAGTGGTTGATTTTGTCCAATTGCTTAAAGATGGAATTGAAAAACACGATGAAAAATCCATTACTGTCACCATACGAGGAAGACATCAGTGTTATATAAAGCGTTACGTTGTCCGGGTTTTTAATGTATGCACTGAGGGGTCGTCTAAAGGCAGGACAACAGGTTCTGGCCCTGTGAATCGAGGTTCGAGTCCTTGCCCCTCAGCCATCATATCCATCAGCTAGTATATCTGTAGACTTTCTTTTTTAGCACAACTTTTTCCAAAGTAATGCTAAATTGGTTTCTTATTTGCATTATTGCATCATAATGGACATAATATTTGTTGAACTTGGTACAATATTGTCAGATAATGCTAAAGAAAATCTATCAGGTTGAATTTGAACAAGGAATTAACCAACGTTTACCCCGAGGGAACAACGACGTGAGCATTCACAGTTATGAAGAATTGGCAGCCCTGCATGCGATTGCTAAAATCCTGGCGCAACCGGACGATTTGCATGACCGGTTGGAGAATATTCTGAAGGAAATGAGTGTGCGGCTCGGGATGCAGCGCGGTATGATTTCACTTTTGGACCGTGAAAAGAAGGAAGCCTGGCTGGACCCGATTATGTATGACGGAGAAGTGGTCGGCGTTTTGTCCGCTGACAAGGTTGCCAGGGAGGTTGAAGACCTGGATAAGGAACTGGCGATGCTTTCTGCTGTTGCCGAATTGATGGCAAAGATCGTGCATATCCGGGCCCTGGAAGAAGAAAACCGGCGCCTGCGTAAAATCGTTGGCAGTGGACACGCGCCCTCGATGGACATTATCGGTCATTCCAAAGCCATGCAGGAAGTATTCGGACTGGTTGCGCAGGTTGCTGATTCAAATACCACAGTTTTGATTACCGGCGAAACAGGGACTGGTAAAGAACTGGTTGCCCGGGCCATTCATAACAACTCTTCACGCAAAGGCGGACCGATGGTCCAGGTCAACTGTGCCGCGATTCCCGATACGCTGATTGAAAGTGAGTTATTCGGTCACGAAAAAGGCGCTTTTACCGGCGCGCTCACACAGCGACGCGGGCGCTTTGAAGAAGCCAATGGCGGTACGATATTTCTGGATGAAGTCGGTGAACTCTCCGCTGCTGCACAGGTCAAGTTGCTTCGCGTTTTGCAGGAAAAGAGATTTCAACCGCTGGGATCGTCACGAGTAATCAATGTCAACGTCCGGATCATCGCCGCCACCAATCGGAATCTTGAACAGGATATTTTGTCCGACCGTTTCCGTGCCGATCTGTTCTATCGTCTCAATGTCTTTCCCATTTATTTACCGCCACTTCGTGAACGGGGCAGTGATGTGATCCTTCTGGCCGATCATTTTCTTCTGAAATACAGCAAAGAAATGGGTAAAAAAGTAAAAAGAATTTCGACCGCGGCCATTGAAGTGTTTCTATCCCATAAATGGCCGGGAAATGTCCGCGAACTGGAAAACTGTATGGAGCGGGCGGTGTTAATGACCAAGACCGATCTTGTGGATTGTGTGCATTTGCCGCCGTCATTGCAGATCAAAGAAAGAGAACCGGACCGCAAGGATCGCAGCAAGCTTTCTTCTGTTGTTGAAGCGCAGGAAAGAACGCTGATTGTAGATGCGCTTACGGAAACAGGCGGCAATCAGACCAAGGCGGCAAAAATGCTGGGTACGACGAAACGTATTGTTCAGTACAAGATATCGAAAATGGGTATTGATCCGAAGCACTTCCGTACAAAAAATAAAGATTCCAAT
>PHBN01000159.1 GCA_002840635.1 Deltaproteobacteria bacterium HGW-Deltaproteobacteria-1 | reverse complement strand
CATCAAGTGAGTGCATTAAGGTAGAAACAGGGATGCCGCTGATGCTGTACAAGGCTAATGCGGAAATCAACACGGCAGCCTGCCCGGCACTGACGTCCTGTGTAAAGCTTACTTCGGGAGCGGCTAATTTGATTTTTCGCTTCGGCACCCAGAAGGATCAGGACATGTTTATCTCAAGAATGCTCGGAGGATACTGGCAGGGAACGATGTGCCTGACCGAGCCCAATTTCGGCTCCGACACGGGCGATATCATTACCCGTTCCTATCCCACCCATGATCCCCGCATTTGGAAAATCAAGGGAACCAAGATGTTCATCACCGCTGGCGATCAGGGGACGTGTGAAAACACCATCCACCTGGTGCTGGCAAGGCCCGAAGGAGGAGCCGTGGGTTCTCCCGGAATCGGGCTTTATATAGTTCCCAAATACTGGGTGAATGATGACGGATCTATGGGGGTCTCCAATGATGTCACCACCGTGGGGATTGAACATAAAATGGGGTTGCACGCCCAGGCAACAGCTCTTTTAAGTTTTGGTGATGAAGATAATTGCCGGGGCATTCTGCTTGGGCCTGCGCCTGACGCAAATGGATTTTCCCAGGGACTGGCCATGATGTTCCACATGATGAACGAGTCGCGCATCGGAACGGGCCATAACGCCAATACCCAGGGAGCTGCCGCCTGCTATTTTGCTTCGCAGTACGCAACAGAACGGATTCAGGGAAGACCCTTTGGTGTCAAAGGAGCCGAGCGCGTGCCCATTATCAGACATGAAGACATTCGCCGGATGCTTTTGGATATGAAAGCCCATGTTGAAGGCATCCGTGCCATGATCTTTAAGGGATTTTACTACCTGGACATTGAGAACAATTCCCCCGATAAAGAAAAAGCGAAAAGATACGGTTCGGGAAGGCACTTCGTTTATTCACGCCAATGACCTGATCGGACGCAAGATGCGTATGAAAGAAGGAACTACTTTTACTGCCTGGATGCAGGACATCAGGTCCTTCATCGACGCGAACATGAATATGCCGAATTTTGAAAAAGAGATGAATCAGCTGGACAAAGGATATCAGGCAGCGGCTGATGTAAGAGCGACCTATGATTCCTGGTACACCGATCTGAAAAACAAACGCCGGTTGATCCCGCTGTTTGCCGTCCGGGCCTTGTTTGTATTCGCAAAAGTGTATGTGTCGATGTGCCTGATGGATCAGGCCAGGATTGCCGCCTCTAAACTTGACACGTTAACAGCAGGTGAGGCGGACTACAATTACTACCAGGGAAAAATCGCATCAGCCAGGTATTACCTCAACAACATCCTGCCAGATACGCCCGTGCTGGCCGCTCTCATCAAGAGCGAAGAAGATTCGGTCCTCACCTGTCCGGAAGAAGCATTGATCGTCAGTTGATCATTTTACAACAGAAGAGGCCGGACAGGGGAGAAGGAAAAAGGCAATCATAACCGGGGTTGAAACGATAAAAATCCGAAGGAACGGATATATTCCTTTAAACAATGGAAAAATATCTGCAAACAAAATATAATGACAACATCGAACAGACTATATCTTAGGGAATGGAGATAAGATCCGTATGGCAAAACATCCATCAGGTCTTGAGGAACTTCCCCTGGGGATCGATTTACTGCATGATCCCGCCTTGAATAAAGGCACCGCCTTCACCGCGGCTGAGCGTAAAGCACTGGGACTCGAAGGGTTGCTGCCGCCGATTATTTCCTCCCAGCAGCAGCAGGTTCAGCACATCATTAACAACGTCCGCCGCAAACCCAACAACCTTGAAAAATACCTTTATCTGATCGGTCTGCAGGACCGCAATGAGCAGTTGTTCTACAAAACACTCATCGAGCATCTGGAAGAACTGAGCC
This sequence comes from Deltaproteobacteria bacterium HGW-Deltaproteobacteria-1, assembly GCA_002840635.1. GTDB lineage: Bacteria > Desulfobacterota > Syntrophia > Syntrophales > Smithellaceae > UBA8904. The sequence goes on along the minus strand of PHBN01000159.1, from coordinate 2,996 downwards.
CTATTATCTATACGCCGACCGTAGGACTGGCCTGCCAGGAATACAGCAGGGTTTTCCGCCGTCCCCGCGGAATCTTCATTACAAAGCATCATCGCGGCCACATCAGGGGTATTCTGCGCAACTGGCCATACAAGGATGTTCGCATCATTGTGGTAACCGATGGCGAGCGCATCCTGGGACTCGGCGATCTTGGTTCCAACGGCGTGGGAATTCCCGTGGGCAAGCTGTCGCTCTATACGGCCTGCGCGGGCATCGCGCCCAATGTATGCCTGCCGGTCATGATCGATGTCGGTACCGGCAACAAAGGACTCTGGAGTGACCCGGAATATATCGGTCTGCCGGAGGCACGATTGCAAGGTGAGGAATACGATGCTCTCATGGATGAGTTTATGGAAGCGGCAACTAAAGCATTCCCCCATGTCATGATTCAGCTCGAAGACTTCGGCAACCAAAACGCCTTCCGGCTGCTTGACCGTTACCGGGATCGCTACTGCATATTCGACGACGACATTCAGGGCACAGCCAGTGTGGCACTGGCCGGTTTGTATTCGGCACTGCGCATGACCGGCGGCAAAATGACCAACCAAACACTTTTGTTTCTGGGAGCGGGGGAGGCTGCCCTGGGAATCGGAAGTCTGATAGTCTCCTCAATGGTGGATCAGGGTCTTTCTGAAGATGAAGCCCGCGGCCGCTGTTGGTTTCTTGATTCCAAAGGACTGGTTGTCGAGAGCCGAACGGACCTGGTGCAGCAGAAACGCCGTTTTGCCCATAATTTCCCATTCCATCGAGATCTGTTCTCCGCGGTCAATGCCATCAAACCAACCGCCATCATCGGAGCGTCGGGGCAGTCTGGTACTTTCACCCCGGAAATTTTACAGGCCATGGCAAAACTGAACGAACGTCCGATTGTGTTTGCTCTTTCCAATCCGACCTCACAATCCGAATGCACGGCCGAGGATGCCTATCGCCATACGAACAGCCGCGCGGTCTTTGCCAGCGGAAGCCCCTTTCCGCCGGTGGTCATCGATGGTCGGACGTTTGTTCCGGGCCAGGCAAACAATGTCTATATATTCCCCGGTGTCGGGCTGGGCGTTCTGGCATCAAAATCAACCCGCGTAACGGATGAAATGTTTTCCGCGGCCGCCAGGTGCGTGGCAGAGAAGGTAACAAGAGAGGATCTGGAACAGGGCAGGATTTTTCCGTCACTGTCACGCATTCGCGAAGTGTCCCTCCATATAGCGATAGCCGTTGCCAGGCTTGTATTCACCAGGCAACTCACTGCGATGAAAGAGCCATCAGATCTACCCGGGTTCATCAAATCAAAGATGTACGACCCCGTCTATCAAAAAGATCCGCGAGCGGACACGGTGGTCTGAGCGACGGGGAGAAAAAACGTCAATTCACCTATAGAGGTACGGATTTATGGAAAACGTGGTTTTTATCAGTTGCGCGCGAACTCCCATCGGCGCATACGGAGGCGCACTCAGGGATGTGCCGGTTTACCGGCTGGCAAGTCTTGTTTTACAGGCAGCGGTGAAAAATACGGGAATCGATCCGGCAATCATTAATGATGTCATCATGGGATCGGCCTACCAGAACGGCGAATGCGCCAACGGCGCGCGAATGGCCGTGCTCGACGCCGGGTGGCCGGATACCGTCCCGGGCATCATGCTGGACAGGCGCTGTTGTTCGGGGCTGGATACCATCTTTTACGGAGCGATGAAAATCCAGACCGGCAACGCCGAACTGGTCGTCGCCGGCGGCATGGAATCCATGAGCCAGGGAGAATTATACATCCCCGGCGACATCAAGTGGGGGCTGGGCGGGAAGAACCATGAAAAATACGGCTTCATGCCCCGCGGCCACGGCGCGCTGGCGATGTGGGGCATTCCCTTTTATGACCGTATCCAGCGCGGACGCGTCATGTCTCAGCCAATCGCACGCTACGGGGAGCTGAGCTCGATGATGACCTGGGCGGAAACGGCGGCCAAAAGAGAAAAAATCACCCGTGAAGAAGCCGACCGCTGGGCACTGCGCAGCCATCAGAGAGCTATCGCGGCACAGGACGCAGGCAAGTTCACTGATGAAATTGTTCCTGTTCCCGTAGGCCTTGACAAGAAAAGCGGTGAAACGGTTTATCTGAAAACAGATGAGGGACCGCGCCGGGAAACCACACTGGAGCGCCTGGCGAAACTGAAACCCGTTTATCAGGATGGTGTCTGCACGGCGGGCAATTCCTCATCGGAAAATGACGGTGCGGCCGTCGTGATTATGGCCTCTGAGAAAAAAGCCAAAGAACTGGGCGCAAAACCGCTGGCCTATTTCCGCTCCTGCGCAGTGGCGGCCACCGACCCCACCCTCACCTACCCTGCGGTCCCGGGGGCCGTTGAGAAAGCGCTGAAAAAGGTCAACGCAACAATCGATCAGATGGACCTGATTGAAGTGCAGGAAGCCTTTGCCGTCCAGTGTCTGGCGGACGCAAGACTGTCCGGCCTTTCCGACGGGCAGATGGACACGAAGGTCAACGTGAACGGGTCGGGCATTTCGCTGGGGCATCCCATCGGCGCTACGGGAACCATGCGTCTCACCACGCTGATTAACGAAATGGTGCGGACAGACAGGCGTTTCGGTCTGGAAACAATCTGTGGCGGCGGCGGTCAGGGGATATGCATAATTATTGAACGGAAGTAACATTTATCGTAGGGAACGGTCGCATGACCTTTAGGTTATTCAAACCGCTTCCTACATTTTAGAGATTGCCACGCAGACCAAGGGTCTGCTCGCAATGACAACAGGAAAAGCCTCGGAGGATAACGAAAATGGATTTTGCGTTAACGGAAGAACAAAAAATGATTCAGGACACGGCCAGAAGTTTTGCCGAAAAAGAGATCGCGCCACATGTGGAGGAGGACGAGAAAAATCATTTCTGGCGCAAAGAAATCTTTCTCAAAATGGCCGAACTTGGTTTTTTTGGCTTCTCCATCGACGAAAAATAC
>PHBN01000158.1 GCA_002840635.1 Deltaproteobacteria bacterium HGW-Deltaproteobacteria-1 | reverse complement strand
TGAATGGGTCCTGATTAATTCATATTCCAGGTTGGAAAGACGGGTCGGCTTGGTGAGGATTTCAGACGGAACGGAAATCTTCCCCAGGTCATGGATCATGCCGGCTAGACGAATGCAGTCAATCTGGTCCCGGGAAAGCTTCATTTCCGTGGCGATGGAGCGGGCCAGATCGGAAACCCGCCGCTGATGTCCGGCCGTATAGGGATCTCGGGCTTCTACGGTAGCGGACATGGCTTTGATGGTAGCGCCCAGTGACTTACGAAGGCTTTCCAGACTGGCCTGGCGTTCCTGCTCCAGCTTCTTTTTAGGAGTGATGTCTTCCATGATGCCGTGATAAACCACCTCGCCTGTATTGTCCCGAAACGCGGTTATACTCATGCTTACCCAGATGAGGCTTTTATCCTTGCGGTAAAGCTGTGTTTCGTAACTTTTAAGGCTGCCGTCCCGGCGAAGAATGTCCAGCACATTCCGGAATTCATCGGGATCCACGGTAACCTGTTTGGTGATATTGGTGATACTGTCGTAGACGTCCTGGGGTGAACTGTATCCGAGCATGGTGGCAAACGCATTGTTTACAGACATCTTTTTTGCATCGGTCGAAGCCTGAAAGATACCTTCCTGAGCGTTTTCAATAATGGACCGGTATCTGCGTTCACTCTTCAGGATTTCATCTTCCATGCGTTTACGGTCGGTGATATCCTGAATCGTGCCGATCATGGTAATTGCATTGCCGTCCTGATCGTACGTAAGTTCAGCCTTGGCCTGGGCCCAGCGTTCCTGTCTGTCATTTTGCCTGACAATCCTTAATTCAGTATCAAAGGTGCGCTTCCTGTGAACTTTAATTGTTTCGTACATGAATCGTTTTATGTCTTGTCGTTCGTCGGGATGGATGATATTGAACCAGCCCTGCGCAGTTTTCTGATAGTTTTTATCAATCCCGAGGATGCTGTCCAGGGTGTGAGAGCTGATCCACTGGCCGGTTCTGGAATCGACCTGAAAAGAGCCGATCTGGGCAACTTCCTGAGATTTGATCAGAAAAAATTGATTTTGCCTGAGTTCCTCCTCTGCATGCTTGCGTTCGGTGATGTCGCGCACAATTCCCATAAAACCTATTTTATTGCCGGCCGAATCCTTTCGAAGTGCAACGGAAGCTTCAATGAATACGATGTTCCCGTCCTTTCTTCTAACCTGCCAGTCGAAGGCCTTGGCGGGTAATTCCGTCAGGTAAACTTTATTGAACGTTTCATAAAGTTTTCTGGCATTTTCTTCGTCTGCATACTGCCGGTTGTTCATTCCCATCAGTTCTTTTCTGGGATATCCCCAGATTCGGCACATGGAATCATTGAAAAAGGTCAGGTTGCCGGCCAGGTCCACTTCATAATAACCGTTATCAATGCTGTCCAGAATGGTTTTGTATTTTTCTTCTCTTTCACGAAGATCCGCTTCCATTTGCTTGCGTCCGGAGATGTCAAGAGAAATACCCCGGAAGCCGATGGGATTGCCTCTTGCATCATTGATGATAGAGGAGGAAACCTCGCAGTAATGTTTATCCCCGTTTTTCTTGACGTACTCGATTTCATATCTGGCGCCTTGTCCGGTCTTGTAAATGTTCATGTAGATTTGACGGACCTTTTGTGCCATGGATTCATTCATGTAACTACGGAAACTCATGCCGATGCCTTCCTCACGCGCATAGCCCAGTTTTCGGGCGTGAGCGTCATTGACAAAAGTAACCTTGCCTTTCAGGTCAAGTTCAAAATAACCTTCTTCTATGTTTTCCATTAAAATGCGGTATCGCTCTTCTTCCTTTTTCCGCTCGGTGACATCCCGTGAAATTCCCCGAAAGCCGATCGGTTTGCCGTCACTATTCCGCATGAGAGCGCCTGAGATCTCTGTGTGCTTTGTTGAGCCGTCTTTAGCGATCAATGAAACTTCAGTGTTTTTAAAGGGGGCCCCTGTTTGATAAACCTCCTTGAAGAGCTTATTTATTTTAAGGCCAGATTCTTTAGCGCAGCACTTCTGAAAGTTCATCCCGATCAAGTTCGCTTTGGGATATCCAAGATATTGGACCAGCGAATCATTGACAAAAGCAAAGTTACCGGCCAGATCAAGTTCAAAATATTCATCGTCAGTGTCTTCCAGGACCGTGCGGTATCTTTCGTCTCTTTTTTGCATGGCATCTTCTGCGGCTTTTCGGTCGGTGATGTCGCGCACAATGCCCTGAAATCCGATTTTGTTGCCTTCACGGTCTTTTCTTAACGTGATAGAGGTTTCGATAAACTTTGAATCGCCTTTTTTTGTATAAAGCTCATACACGAATCCTTTTACGCCACGACTGGTTGTATAAACTTTATGGTAGATGCCATACATTTCTTTTGCCGTTTTCTCACTTACATATTGCCGGTAGTTCAGGCCCATGATTTCTTTCTTGTTGCGGCCCGCAATGCGGCATAAAGAATCGTTGAAAAAAGTGATACTGCCCGCCAGGTTCGATTCATAATAGCCATCTTCAATATTATTAAGGATCGCTTGAAATTTTTCTTCACTGTTGTGCAGAGCCGCCTTCAGGTTTTTGATTCCCTCGCCTTCTTTACTGTCGGTAATCGGTTTTTTTCTTTTTTGTGCCGGCTTGGATTTTTTGGGTGGCGAGACGGATTTTTTCAGGCTCTTTTTTTCAGGTGATATTTTGGATTTCATGCATTGTCTCCATTTTGAAACTGCAGCCGATTTCTGCTGTCATGAATAATTCCAATTTCTGAACATCCTGATCAGCAAACAAAAATTACAGTGGATATCGGCATCAGCACAAGCCTTCTATAATCCATTGTATTCTTACGCAAAAATGATTTAAAGTCAAGGCTAGAGGATTATTAAAATATTTTATATCTTATCCTATCTTGAAAATAAATGTATTCGTCTATAATATGACCTAAAGATGTTTGCGCTGCTGTTTCCGGAGTAAAATTGAAAAGAAATCTGTAACGTTCAGGAGGTGTGTTGTGACGTTGATGAAAAACAGGATGTGGTTGTGGGCAGTCATAGTGTTCGTAATGTCTTTAAGTGCCTCAGCAGGTGATTATGACACGGGTGTTCATGGAAAGGTCATTCTCCAGACGGATAAAATGAGCAACGGAGAACCGATTGATTATCTGGATAAGGATCATCCCAGGGTAACTGTCATGACGGTGGAGATCGCGCCGGGCAAAGGGACGGGCTGGCACAGTCATCCGATGGAGGTTTATGCTTACGTACTGTCCGGACGGCTGACCGTTGAAATCGAAGGTGGAAAAACAACCGAGTTTAAAAAAGGTGATGCTATTATCGAAGTCGTTAATCTTAAACACAAGGGATTCAACAAGGGAAAAATTCCGGTCAAACTCGTTGTCTTTTATCTTGGCGCAGAAGATATGCCCAATGTGATCAAAACAGACAATCCTTAAACCTTCGGTTGCTGAGCCTGTCGAAGTGCGGTCGCTGAGCCTGTCGAAGCGTTTTTCTATTCCCCGATGATTTTCACGAGCACTCTTTTTTTTCTGCCGCCATCAAACTCACCGTAGAAAATCTGTTCCCATGGACCGAAGTCGAGCTTGCCCTTGGTTACTGCGACGACCACTTCGCGTCCCATAATCTGTCTTTTCAGGTGGGCATCGCCGTTGTCTTCGCCGGTGCGGTTGTGCCGGTAAAAAGATACTGGCGCGTGTGGCGCGAGTTTTTCCAGCCAGTCTTCATAATCCTGGTGAAGGCCCGGCTCATCATCGTTGATAAAGACAGACGCCGTAATATGCATGGCGTTGACCAGCACGAGGCCTTCCTGAATGGTGCTTTTCCGCAAGGCTTCATTCACTTTGCCGGTAATATTGATAAAAGCCCGTCTGCCGGGGACGTTAAACCATAGTTCTTCCCGATAGGATTTCATAAATTGAACCTCACGGTGGAAATGTAATTAACTTTACAAGCTTATTGCCTTATGC
>PHBN01000521.1 GCA_002840635.1 Deltaproteobacteria bacterium HGW-Deltaproteobacteria-1 | reverse complement strand
GTGGCTTAAACAGGTCATCGAAACCATAAAAGATGAATTGACGGAGCTGGCCGATATTGGTGAACACATTGCTTTGTTTTTTGATAGCCGGTACCGGATTACATCCGAGGCTAAACAGGTCCTCGATTCTGCAAATGCGAGAAAAGTGGTTTTGGCTTTTGGTGATTATCTGGCCTCAGCCATAGGATCACCGCAGGAAATCTATGTTGCTGCGATCAAACACGCCAAAGAGATATCCGGCGTCAAAGGCAGGGATTTATATATGCCGGTGCGTGCGGCGCTTACCGGTAAAATCAAAGGCCCGGAACTGGATAAAGTATTCGTGATCCTGGGGAAGGATTCCGCCTGGAAAAGATTGCAGATGGTGAATCAATAAAATCAAAAAACATGAAGGGATAGGAAACGCCTATCAACTGACCGACATAAACTACTCACCTTCGGCCAGTTGCTCTAACGCTTTGTGATCTAAAATGGTGATTGTACGGCCTGCTGTGGCGAGGATGCCGTCATTGGCCATCTTTCTTAAGGCGCGGGAAAGGGCTTCCGGTGTGGCGCCGAGAATCTTGGCCAGTTCCCGTTGTGAAATCGTCAATTCCACTGCAGAATTTCTACCTGTGGCACCCTTTGGTAATGCATGGCGCAGGAAGGACGCCAGGTCTCCCGGGCCAAGCAGTTGCAGGGTTTGTTCTTTGCCTTCCGCTGAACTTCTGTAGAGTTTTAATTGTCCGGAGACGACCACATAAAATGATCGGATCGGATCGGTCTCGCCTATGACCATCTCACCTTGTTTAAATGTTTTGTATGTTGCCTGTGCTCCCAGCAAGTGTAATTTTTCTGCAGATATTCCCGCAAACAGGCTAAAATCCTTCATTTGTCCCGTGATATCCATGTAAAAATATATGCTCCCACGTTGATTTAAATCAATGAACTGCTTAATATTAGGATGTATTTATGAACCAAAAAGCAGATCATTTTTACCACAGACTTGAAGGAGAAACAAAATAATTATCAATACGGAGATACCAACATGAATTTGAATTTGTGAAACGCGAGAATGATGGTGATAATATTTTTCCCCCGGTGGGTGGACACGGCAAAGAATCGGTATTATAATAACAAAATATGGTGAAATGACCCAAAATGTATGAGCATCGGAGGGGCATGCTTATGAAAATGGAACAATGGATTCGCGCCATCGCCGGCACGTTCGTTTTGGTTTCCGTCGGACTGGGCTATTTCCACCACCGATACTGGTTTTTATTTACCGCCTTCGTCGGACTAAATCTCCTTCAGTCTGCCTTTACCAAATGGTGTTTGATGGAAAACATCCTTGAAAAACTGGGTGTGGCCAGGAAGAATTAATTCAAACATGAATGTCAGAGATCGGCAGCAGAAAAACGATAACGCCGATCGCAGAATTCGGTTTTTATTTTTGGAGGGTATTGCGATGCAGTTCCAGGTTTCCTATTCATTCCGAACGAAGATCACAACATCCTTACTGATGGCGGGTCTGTTCGTTTTTATGCTGTTGATTCCTTCTGCCCGTGCACAGGGGCAATCCCAGGAGCGGCTGATGACTGTCATCGAGGCTGTGCAGACGGCCCTTGTTGAAAATCATGAAATCAGGGCCTTGCAGAGTGCCACTCAGGCCCAGGAAATGGATATCGGCATTGCCCGCAGCTATCTTCTGCCCAGAATA
>PHBN01000157.1 GCA_002840635.1 Deltaproteobacteria bacterium HGW-Deltaproteobacteria-1 | reverse complement strand
TGCCACAATGAGCAGATCATCCGGCAGTTTCTTGCCCTTGCAGGCAAGAATTTTTTCTTCCAGTTCCACGAGTTCCTTCATTTGTTCGATAAACCACTTCTTGATGAAGGTTTTTGTGTGAAGGGCATCAACGGATGCGCCTTTGCGCAGCGCTTCGTACATGATGAATTGTCTTTCACTGGAGGGTTCGCTGAGCAGCTCCATCAGCTCATCGAGCGACTTGGTGTTAAAATCTTTCACAAAACCCAGGCCATAACGCTTTTTTTCCAACGAGCGAATGGCTTTTTGCAGGGCTTCCTTATAATTCTTGCCGATGCTCATGACTTCGCCTACGGCACGCATTTGCGTGCCCAGCTTATCGACCGCACCCGGAAATTTTTCAAAATCCCAGCGTGAAAATTTGACGACGACATAATCGCCTGATGGTGTGTATTTTTCCAATGATCCATCGCGCCAGTAGGGAATTTCATCCATGGTGATGCCGGAGGCCAGCGTCGAAGAAATCAAGGCAATAGGGAAGCCGGTGGCCTTGGAGGCCAGAGCGGATGACCGGGATGTGCGTGGATTGATCTCGATGACGACAATGCGATCCGTTTTGGGATCATGCGCGAACTGGACGTTTGTTCCGCCAATCACCTGAATGGCTTCCACAATATCGTAAGAGTATTTCTGGAGCCGCTTCTGGATATCTTCGGAAATCGTGAGCATCGGAGCGGTGCAGTAAGAGTCACCGGTGTGAACGCCCATTGGGTCCACATTTTCGATGAAACAGACGGTGATCATGTTGTTTTTCGCGTCGCGGACAACTTCCAGCTCCAGTTCTTCCCAGCCGATGACGGATTCTTCAATCAGGAGGTATAGGCAGGTCTGACAACCACCGGATAACCCATCTCGGCGGCGATTTTTTCTGCCTCTTCCACGGTGGTTGCAGGCTTGCTTCTGGGCATCTCAATTCCCAGTTTGTTCATGGCTTCCTTAAAGGCAATCCGGTCCTCGCCCCTTTCAATAGCATCAACCTGCACGCCGATCACCTTTACGTTGTTCTTCTGCAAAACACCGAGCTTGTATAATTCCGACGTCAGGTTCAGGCCGGTCTGTCCGCCCAGGTTCGGCAAAATGGCGTCCGGCTTTTCATTCTCTATGATCTCAGTGATTGTTTGAGCGTTGAGGGGTTCAATATACGTCACATCGGCCATGCCGGGGTCGGTCATAATCGTCGCCGGGTTGGAATTGACCAGGACGATCTGATAACCCAGCTTGCGCAGAGCCTTGCAGGCCTGTGTTCCCGAATAGTCAAATTCACAGGCCTGTCCGATGACAATCGGGCCGGAGCCGATAGCGCGGCTGGAGGGCGGCCACCAGGTCTTCAAGGATGATATTGGTGACGTGTTCATGAAAAACACCCTCGTTGCGGAAAGACCATAAATATAATTTCAATGATTTCGATTCGACAATCTTCCTGTCGGGGATATACTGTATGGAAATGCCGGCGAAATCCGGCTGGCCGGTTTTCGGACAGACACAGGTGAATTCTTCGGTGGAAAGCGTCACGGTGTAGTCACGGCTGTGATGATTGGGGAACGTTTCCAGTTTGCGAACAGGTTTTGTTTTTTCCCCTAAAAGCGTCAAGCCTTTAAGATCATTTGATTTTGTTCTTTTTGCCATGAAGTTCCCCTGAACTCAAAAGAGTGAATTCCTTTACCGAAAGTTGTCAATAATTTCAAGTTTATTCGTTCCACCGAAAATACTTCGCATAAAACAATGATTTTATGCTAAATTTATCTATATTTCAGAAAGGAGACATGAAGATGCCGGAAAACGAAACAACCATTCCTGAAAATACCTGGAAATGCAGTAATTGCGGAAATACCATCGTGGAGTTGCAACCGCCGCAGATCTGTCCCGCCTGCCTTCAGAAATGTGAATTTCTGAACGTAACCTGTTACCAGCCGGACTGCGGGTTTACCGGTATGGACAACCGCCTGAAACCGTCCAAATAAAACCGCCCGGTAAATATGTTCACACGGCGCGAAACAATGTCTTTCCTGCAAAAGGAGATCTGGCTGTCCGGGCAGATAGGAACGAGACCCGCAGGGAGTGCACTTTCCTTCAACCGATGAGCGGTGCAAAAATTTCACTGAGTGTCGGGTGCGGTATGACCCAGGAACGCAGTTGCTTTCGGGTCAGCTGGGCGGCAACCGCCAGGGCAACCCCGGAAATGAGGTCGGCCGCGTGGTCTCCCAGTATGACCGCACCGATAATTTTATCCTGGTTAAAAACAGCCTTGACAAAACCCTGACCGATCAATTCTGTCCGTGCGATAATGTTGGCGCTGTATGGCGACCTGACGACCTCAACGGATAAACCTTCATCCCGGGCGCGTTCCTCGGTGTAACCGACACGTGCAATCTGTGGATGGCTGTATACAACCGACGGAATAAAATTTTCGTTGTAAATATTGCCGATTCCGCCATACATATGTTCCACTGCGAATTTGGCCTGCCGGGCCGCGCGGTGAGCCAGCATCATTCCGCCGGTGACATCGCCCGCGGCATAAATGCCCCGGCAAGTGGTCATCATGTTTTTGTCCACCTTGATTCCGGCTTCGCTGTACTCGATTTCCAGCCTGTCCAGCTCAGCCCTGCAGAGCAGAGGCTTTCTTCCTGTGCAAAGCAGGGCGCATCCGGCGCGCATCTCCATGGGTTCCCTGTTTTTCCGTACCTGCATCACTACACCGCCGACAGATTCTTTCAGACTGATGAGCTCTGTCGATGTGTGGACGGCAATTCCCAGGCGGGCAAGTTCCTGTGTGAGAAATTCCGCGGCCTCTTTATCTTCCTGGGGCAAAATTCGGTCCAGCAGTTCCACAAGTATAACCTTGACACCAAGTTCTGCAAATACCGTGGCGTATTCGATGCCGATGAAACTTCCACCGACAACAATCATGCCGGACGGCAGTGCGGTCATCTCGAGAATGCCGTCTGAAGTCATCATCCGCTCCGAAGTCTTGATGCCCGGCAGGAGCTGCGGTTCCGATCCCCAGGCGATGAGGATGTTCTTTGTCTCAAGCAGTTGACTTTGACCGGATGGATCATTGTATTTCACTTCGCGGGGCGAGAGAATCTCGCCTACGCCGGTTTTTGTTTCCACCTGCGCGTCGGCAAGTCCTTTTTGGGCGCCCAGGGCTGCTAGTTTGACCATCTGGTCACGATGCTTTTTCATGGCCATGAAGTCAACGGTGATGCCGTCAACATGGACGCCGAAGCGTTTGAGCTTTTTCAAGTCCGTGTATGATTTGCTGCATGTAAGCAGCGCTTTTGTGGGTATGCAGCCGCGATGCGCACAGGTGCCGCCCCAGCCGTTTTTTTCGATGATGAGAACGCGTTTTTGCTTTTGAGCCGCTGTTTGGGCCGCCTCCGTGCCGCCCGGTCCTCCGCCAATGACAATCAGATCATATTTATCGGACATATTTGTATCCACTCCTTCAGCAGATCATGTAAAACGATTATGTCTCGCATGCCACTCGATTGCGCCCGTCTTCTTTAGCCCGGTAAAGGGCCCGGTCGGCCCTGGCAATCATTGTTTCGATTTCTTCCCGCAACTGATATTCTGACAGGCCGATCGATGCGGTAATCCTGAAGCCATCTCCTATGCGGGGGAACCGGCATTTTTCAATATTGGCCCTCATGCGCTCGGCGCAGATCATTGCTTCTTTAAGATCGGTCTGGATCAGGACCAGAACAAACTCTTCGCCACCATACCGGCCGCAAAAGTCTGTGTTTCGCATCGTATTGTGAATGGCTGCGCTGACGGTCCGCAACACTTCATCTCCCGACTGATGACCGTGGGTGTCGTTCACTTTCTTGAAATGGTCAATGTCCAGCATTGCGATTGTAAAGACGGTGTTTCCGCGAAGGGATCGATTCTTTTCATTGTCGAGGAGTTCCATGAGATGACGGCGGTTGTATAAGCCCGTCAGTTCGTCACGGATTGCTATTTCCTGGATGATCGAAAGGGATTTCTCCAGCTCTGCTCGGCTGATGTTGAGGTTCTCAACGGTTTTCTTCAGCTCGGAGCGGCTGGTGCTGAGGTTCCGCCGAAGGGAACTTATATAGCCGCCGATGTAGGAAAAGGCGATCATGACGATGGCCAGCACAATCCATTGAAGAAATTCATTGTGGAAGTTTACCCCTTCGGGACGGAAAAGATACAGGAGTATGATGTCAGTTCCATAGGTCATAAGCGTGATCATGCTGATCAGGAAGAAATCGCGGGTATTGAGGCGAAAGATTCCGAACAGCAGCATGATGACGTACATCAACAGCAGCAAACCCCTCGATTCATTGGCGTAGTACATTACATACATCACCGTGAGGGTGGCTGCGCACATTTGTGCAAATGTCATGCTGGGATCGGCAAATCTTAAGTTAAACCCTGTGCGGATGAGAAGGTAGAAGGTGATATTGACTGCGGGGATGATTATCAGCAAACCGGCCACTCCCGGCCACTCCGTGATGCCCGCCAGATAGGAAAAATAAGCCAGGCTTCCGTTCAGGACGTAGGCGACTGACGCCATAAATAAACGGCGGATCCGCAACGCCTGATTTGGGTTATCTTTCGGGATAAAAGAAAAACAGGATGTCCCGTTGAAAGCAGCATGATTTCCGTCTTTATTATTCATAGGCGATTTGCGGACTGAGGCGGCAGGGAAGTGTCATCATGTGCGATCGCCGTCAATTCATCCGACCTGAGAAAAGAAATTATTTTGCCTGCAGTATATGGGGAGGCGTTTTGTGTGTCAATGAAAAACCGGGTGATAAATGAAACATTTGCCCGGTTCATCCTGGAATTTTACTGCTGCCGAATTCAAACTTGTCATCCTTTTTAATATCTGCTAGTTCATCATGCAGGGTTTAGCTGATGAAAGACATTCTGACAGTTTCGCAACTGAACGATTACATTAAAACCTTTCTTGAAGATACCTTCGGATCGCTCTGGGTGGAAGGTGAAGTCTCCAACTTGCGCCGTCCTCCGTCCGGCCATGTCTATTTCACGCTGAAGGACGACAAAAGCCAGATTCGGGCGGTCTATTTTCGCCAGCACGGCTACCGCGCGGCAAAATTTGATCTGGAAGACGGATTGAAGATTCTGTGCCGGGCACGCCTCTCGGCTTATCCGCCCCGCGGTGAATACCAGCTCATTGTGGAATCCAGGGTGTGGGAGCGCTGCAGAAAGCGTTTGAACAGCTCAAGGCGCGATTGGCGGCCGAAGGTTTGTTTGATCCGTCTCATAAAAAAGAACTGCCGTTTATGCCCCGTTGCATCGGCGTTGTGACGTCGCCGACGGGAGCGGTGATCCGCGATATTCTGAACATTACACGCCGCCGGTTCCCATCCGTGAATATTCTGATCGCGCCCGCGCGTGTCCAGGGAATGGAGGCGGCAGGTGAAATCATTTCCGCGCTTCGCAACCTCCATGCCAACGGCAGGGCGGATGTTATCATTATAGCGCGGGGAGGCGGCTCTCTCGAAGATCTGGCGCCCTTCAACGATGAGGCTCTGGCCAGGGAAATATTTGGTTCGGCCATTCCTGTTGTTTCGGCCATCGGCCATGAAACCGACTTTACGATTTGTGATTTTGTGGCGGATTTGCGCGCGCCCACGCCTTCTGCGGCTGCGGAACTGGTGGTTCCCCGGAAGACGGAACTGCTGGAAACGCTCTCCAATCTGCAGAGGAGACTGGCTGCTGCCCAGCGTCGTCATCTTGCTGATCAAAAAGACCGGGTCGCTTCACTGAAAAGCCGCTTCCGGGACCCACGAAGGCTCTTAGCCGATTATTCGATTCACCTGGATGACTTGCGCGAAAGAATACAGCGCGCCATTACGCAACATACACAAACATTAAAAAGCAGGCTGGGGCATCTGACGATGGGGTTGCAGAATCAGAATCCGCAAACCCATGTCAGGGAGCGGAGGATTTTTCTTGGCAGCCTGGAGAAAGACATTGTAAACTACTGGTATCGTTATTTCAGGGATCGCGAGGCACGGCTGAACAAAAGCGCAGCCCTTCTTTCTTCCCTTAGCCCGCTTGCCGTGCTGCAGAGGGGGTACAGCATCACGCGCAGAGTGCCGGACGGGAAAATTATCCGTCAGGCGGGAGAGTTGACGTTGGATGAAAGAGTCCGCATTCAGCTGGCTGAAGGCATT
>PHBN01000156.1 GCA_002840635.1 Deltaproteobacteria bacterium HGW-Deltaproteobacteria-1 | reverse complement strand
GGAACACAACGTTTGTTGCGTAAACAGCAGACAAACCGTATATGAGTGCAACGAAACAATAGACTTTCAAAACACCAATAAATTTTTCATAAGTATCTAGATAGAGTACAAGAAACGTGATGATGACGAAGCAGCTAATAAATCGCCACAGCCCGATTAAAGAAAGAAAAAAATATTGAGACCCGAAAACTGTAAAGCTAGACCAACAAACGAAAAGAGCCAATAAAAAGTAGATCCACTTATAGGGGAATGCTGTGAAAGGTTCAGCCTGCATCGGTTGTTGATGGCGCTCACTTAGTGTCCTTAAAATCATTACTAATAAAAGCATAAAGGAAAATATTTCTTCAAAGTAAACAAGCACGGATGGACTATAGGGCTGCTGATACTTTATAACAAAACTAATACTCGCCAAAGGATACAACAGTATAAAAAGGTAAATACCGTTGACCGGTTTAAGGAGAACAATAAAAAAAAGGGCTAAACAGAGAAAACCAGCGAGCCATACATATGGGTAAATCACCTGCGTCAAAGTGAGGCAGGTGATTAATGACAACACCAGAAACATGAACTCAAGACGGTCCCTGTTAGAAAACCAGTGTGACCAGTATAACGTATTCACGCCATAACTCCGACAGACGGCATAACCGCATTCATCAAATGATTCTCTTTCATCATAGAATCAAACATTACTGCTGAATTACAAATAGCCCCCGAAACAATGCTTTGCTGATTGCTCATTGAGCCTTAGCATGGATGCCATTCATGCAATGATCTTGTTAACAACCATGCCTCTGAGGATGGATTTATCCTTCATTAATTCATACATCCCTGTAAAATGATCTATTTCAAAAACGGAGTGTTCACCAGATTCCACAACAATAATGTCATCGTGTGGCGGCAACATGTCACTGATCAGTAAACGATCATTGCTGAACGGCACGTCAATAAAAATAATTTTTTCAAAATCTGCAGCAAGCACAGCAAACAATTCTTTTAATGGTTTCAGGTTCGATGGTTTGAGATCAATATTGGCCTTGCTGCCTGCCGGTACAAACGGAATGTTATACATCTGGTCGTGAACAATAATATCCTTTATTTCCTTCCCGCCGGCAATATATTCCGCAAGCCCGGGACGGTCATTGAACCCGAAACCGATTGTGGAAGAACGATTTGTCAAATCACCGTCCACAAGCAGCACTGTTTTTCCCATTTTTTGATGGTATACTGCCAGGGCCCGCGCAATCGATGCTTTCCCCTCTCCCTTAACTCCGCTTACGACTCTTACGATTTGAGCATCATTTGTTGCCAGACATATCTTGTGAATGTAGTTGCAGATAGAAGCGTCAAACTCATTCATCTGTTTGACTGATGAAACAGCCAGCATCGGCACATCAGCATAATGCGCAGAATGCTTCAATGAGGACAATTGCCATCCCCGATAAAGTTTGTTGGCATATAATTCCCGTCCGATCACAAGAAATGAAAGGATGAAGAATGATGCCAGAAAGGTCAGCGCAAGAATTCGTTTCCTCTTGGGAAAGTACTTGTAATACTTCAGGTTAGTTTTATCGATACTTGCCGGTGAAACAACCCTGAAAGACGACAGAGGTTTATTCATGACATTGCTGACATTGCTGTGGTTTGTAAGCGCAGTGGACAATAGCGCGGCTAATTGTTTCTTTTCATCAGTCAACTTACCCAATTCTAACTGAGCCGCAGACAATTCTTCCTGCCGGCTCTCAGCTGTTTTTAACAGGGCGTTGTAATGTTCTACCTGGCAGCGATAAACGGTATGATTCATATCGTATTTCAACATGGCTGTCAGGACATCCGTATGGAGATAGAATGATGCTTTGGCCTCTTTTTCCAGGGCTTCCCTGGTCGCATTCAAAGATTTTTCCGTAACTTTGTAGAGCGGGTGTTCTTTCGTCAGTTCCACGGAATATCCGGCCAGCGTGCGGGTCAGTTCTTCCATTTTGGCCTTGAGAGTTGTGATGGTTGGGTTCGAATCCATGATCACTCTATAGTGTTTAAGCACTTCCCGGTCCGTGGTCTTCCGAAATAACTGATCAACTCTCAACCGATAGGCCTTTTCATCGAGATGGGCAGCATCCAGGTCGGATTTTATGCTGTAAATTTTATTGATCAATGACTGGGATTCGGCATCCACATCACCGACACGATAACGTTTTCTTACATTTTTAATCTGCGCATCAATCGAATCTTCCTGCCTGCGGATTTCTGCAATCTGGTTGTCCAGACGATCAACAATGATGCCCAAAGCATTTCTTGGATTATTCGCATTTTCTTTTAAAAATGATTCGGCATAGTTTCTCGAATAGGCAACAGCCTTATCCGGGTCTTTTGAATACCCCGATATACTGAACTGCTGTGTGTCCGAAACCCATTCGGCTTTGATCCCCTGTCCATCGTTTGAAAACACAAGGCGGAAAAGATTTGGTTTAATAAAATAATCCGTGAAGATCAGGTCACCCGACGAATCCTTGATATTCATACGTTTTACAAACTGATCGGCCAGTTGGGTCGAATGTATCAGCATCACGCTATGATTGGCAAAAAATTCAAATCGAATATAATCCGCTGCCGTTGTATAAGGGTATGAAATCTCGCCGCCCTTGATGATTTTATGGAGATCTCCATCTAAGACAATAAGTGTTTTAGCCTCATAAATGGGATTAAACAAAAAAGTAATCAGTGTCACGATTAGCGCTATTGCACCGGACCCGACAACCACCAGGGGCAGCTTCATCTGCGCAATGGTAAAAAGCCAGTTTTTGTGATGGTCTGAATAGGCTCCGGCCCCGGTGATTCGTCTTCTTAAATCTGATAATCGCATGTATCCCATTCTATTACCTTCCATTTTTTATGTCACTGCTGATGTTTTTACATCAGAAACCTGACGATTTGTAACTTTATTTCGAAACAAAATAAAAAGATCCCGATCATTATCATTGAGGCCAGTGAAAATTATGCTCAATAAAACGAGAGCGCTGCTGCCGGCTCCAAGCAGTAAATTCAATGTATTGCTTGTCTGTAATGTTGATTGAACGATTAATCCTCCTATGGCCAGAATCAAGAAAGTAGCAAGAGGAAACACCAGATTCGAGCTGAAAGGATGTATTTTAAAATACCGGTAAATTAACAGGATACGGGATAAAATAACAATCATGTTGCTTATGATGGTTGAAAATGCGGCACCGATAATTCCATATGTTGGGATCAATAGAAGATTTAGTAGGATAGTTAAAAGTACTAAAAAAATCAACATCCCCAGTTCGGCATACTGGTGGCCGCCGAGAACAAACAGGAGTCCGCCCGTACCGCTTAGCGCAATGAAAATACTGCCAAAACCGAGGATCAGCAGGACAGTCGGACCATCATGAAGAAACTTTTCGCCAAAAATTAACATCATCGGGTCTCTGGACAACATAAGAAAGACAGCTATCGGAAGTGTCATGAAAAGCATCCAGCGGGTTGCCGCCCCGTTCAGGATCCTTACATCCTCCATCTTATTTACACCAAGTTTGCCTGCAATCAAAGGGCCGAAAATATTGTTCAGAGAACCGACAATAAAGGAAAAAAATATAATCCATCGGGCAGCTGCCGCATACTCTCCCACACCTGCTGAACTCCCAAGTATGTTGAGCATCAGAATGTCCATGGAAGACCCGCATATAAACAACAGCCCGAATGGTGTCAGCGGCAGCGAATACGCCAGAATTGGTTTCCAGTTCATTGTTGAAATGGAATACCTGGCCGTCAGCTGATGAAATTTTGATGGCCCCATGAAATTTCGTACCTGATTACGCACAGTCATCAACATGGAAAACGAACAGACAATGACGGCAAAAAGAAATGCATACCCGGCAGAAAGATAATTATGCCCCAGGACCTGTAATGCTGTCTTGAACCCGCGGCTTAATTCAGCCGTCACCTGAAACAGCGCAAAGAACGGCAAAGCAATGGAGAAAAGCTTCAGCATGGCCACCATTTCAGGATTGTGAAAACAGGTAACGGATATGAATGAAGACATGGCATAAAGCGTAATGGCTATGATGACGCCGAATAGAAACGGAATATAGGAAACGGTTTTGAAAACATCCAGTATCATTTTATAGCTGGACATTTCGTGACCGATGGATAGAAAACGCATGCCGGCTTTATGCAGTCCAAGAGCCGAAATATTTTGCAACACGTTGCATACGATAAGGCATGTTACAAATATCCCGTAATACTTGGGACCATAATAACGGGAGATAAGAACCTGTAAAATGATTGCAAGGAGTGCCCCGGCAGTTGCGCCGATCAGGCTCAGCCCCCCTCCCTTTGCCGCGGTCACGATAGGAGATACTTCACTCCCGTTCCTTGGATTATCAGGAGATGACTGATCAAATGATACATTTGATTCATTCGAGCAACCGGTTGAACTGTTTTCTTTGAGCGGGTAATTTTTCATCAGATCAAATTTAAAATTTGTTTATATATTATTATTCCGGCAAATAATTACGTCAAAGGACGTCATGCCGGACTTGACGCGTGACCTCGCGTGACCTTCAGGTTATCAGGTTACCCGGAATCCAGTATATCCCTGGATTCCCGCTTACGCAGGAATGACAACTATTTTTGCCAAGGTAATAAACAACAAAACTTTTCAATTTACAGAACCAAATATTTTTTAAGATTGAATCATTCCTATCATCTTCATTTTACTGAAGGGGAACGGCAAAGTTCGTAGTGCTTTTCACGCCCCTGATTACATCCTCTACCTGAGGCCACAATACGGTACCGCTCTCAATGGAAACAATCGGCTGAATGATCTGCCCAATGTACGTCATGAACCGGGCCATATCGGCAATGGCCTTGGTGGACACGTATACGATATCGCCGGACTGCAGCCTAACGTCACCCGTAAAATCCCCTTTTTTCCGAATATCCCCGAAGCTGAACGACAGAAGCTCAGGCTTCTCTTTTCCACGACGGATCACAATGACCTTATTCTCCTGAGCGTGATGCGTCATGCCGCCGGCTTTTGCAATAGCCTCGATGATGGTAAGATCGGCGTCCAGCGCATACAACCCTGGGGTGGTTACCTCGCCGAGTACAAGGAATTTTTTGCTTGAAATCGCCGTCACTGTAACCGTTACCTGAGGGTTCACCAGATAGACAGAAAAGCGCTCTTTTAGTTCATCGCGCAGTTTGAAGGCACTCTTGCCCGCGACCTGCACATCACCGATAAGAGGAAACATGACCTTGCCTGAACTGTTTATCTTGACGGATTTTGTCAGCCCATCCTGCCGGTAGACAGCAAATTCCACCGTGTCCCCGACCCCGATAACAAATTCAGAGACGCGAAAATCCTCTTTTTTAAATTCCTCCGGTTTCGCAATGTCCGGCAACGGTTCGGTCGATGCGCAACCGATAAATACGACAAACACCAACAGCAGGTACAGCAAACTGCGGCCAAATTTTCTATTCATGATGTCACCTCAAAACAATGATAATCCATAAGCCCAAAGGAGTTACCAACTCCTTTCATAACGCGTAAATCAAAACATATCTATCCTGCAGCGTCAATTTTTTCAATGCTGCAGAGAAGCCCCCTTAATTGATAACTGCCGAAAGCCGGATCATATGGCGCAGCATTTGACGTGAGAAGATTGGCGTTTGATTCCCATACACCAAAATCAGGTCCTTCTTTTTCTGGGAACCACCATCCGTGGTCAACATTGACAACCCCCCTTCGAATGTCATCTGTCACTTCCGCCTTCATCCTTATCCTTCCCCGGGGAGAACTTACGGTTATCCAGTCTCCGGCCCCAATGCCGTGCGGTTCGGCTGTGGCAGGATGAATCTCGGCAATCGGATAGGGCCTTCTTTTTCTCAGTGATTCTATCTGACGGTGTTCACTGTGAAAAAATTCACTCCTCCTGCTTCCTGTGGTCAATACATAGGGAAACTTCCTGGCCAGTTCGGGCTGCGAATAGGGACTCTCCGGCGGTTCCTTGAAGGTTGGCAAAGCATCATAGCCGGCTCTATCCAGGGATTTGCAGTACAGTTCAACCTTTCTCGACGGCGTTCGGAATCCCTTTTTTTTGAATTTGTAATATTCGTGAGGGGGGAAAATTATATGCTTGCTCTTGAGTTCCTCAAAAGTGATGCCAAGCGGTTTCAGCTGGTAATTCAATATGTTTTCCAGAGTTTCCTCAGCCCCGGGCAGATTCAATCTTTTCGCAAGATCAATCATGATTTCTTCACACTGACGGCATTCTCCCACTTGCACCACTTTTTGCTGCGCAATGACCGCGTTTGCGGCAACCAGCGGCATTTCAATGATCTGATTGACTTCCGGCCAAAACGCGGCGGGAAGAACATAATCGGCCAGAGCCGCAGTCGGGGTCATAAACAGGTCCGTAACCACCAGCAGATCAAGTTTCAATAAAGATTCATAAACTTCGCGCGTATTGGCTACCGTAACCATGGGATTGCTACCGAAGATCAGAAGCGCCCTGATACGATAAGGATCACCGGTACGCATGGCTCTGAAAAGACCGGGAATATGAGCGGAGGGCAGATACGCCCGCGGTCCGCTAAGCAGTTTAAACGTGTCGGAACCGATCCTTTTGGCATTCATTCCTTCCAGCAGCAGATTCCTCAACACCGGATAGGGTCGTATGATTTCCATCCCGAAAATATCCCCTCCCGGGATGTCGATATTTCCGGTCAGCCCGCGCAATAACGAAAGCGCTCTTACTGTTTGCAGGGAATTCGGGTTCTGCTCGATGGATACACCCCATTCCAGAACAGACGGTTTTTCCATTGCGTCACATGATCGCTCAGCTTATCGAAGCCAACCGTCCATTTCTCAACAAATTCTTTGTCGTAAATCCCTTCCCGTATGATCACATGAATCATCGCAAGCGCCAGCGCGCAATCCGTACCCGGCCTTATGGGAAGCCACATCTTGCAATGTTTCGCCGTTTCGGACCTTCGAGGATCTACGGCAATGCCGTAACTTCCTGCATCAAGCGCCCTTCTGACGGGAAATGCAAGTTCCCCGTCCGGACCGCTGACCAGTGGATTATGACCCCAGAAAAGAATCGTTTTGGGTTTGATCTCTCCATAGTAATCGGCGACAACAAACCCGCCATAGGTAAAACGGCTCACCGTAATGCGGGGGATGAAACAGTTGGCAAGTCCGGGTTCATACCAGTTTGGAGTGCCAAGGGTATTGGCAAAACGTACGGTGTGCATATAATGATGCCGACCCCTGGCGCCGACACGTTTTAAAGGTGAAAGGAGCCTGGAGGGATGATACATCATTTCAGGTGTGGCTGGTCCTTTTATGCACATCCGACCCCGGTTGAATGGTGAATGAGGGTCCGGTGCAACTTTCACAAGTTTACCTTCCCTTACCGTCAGCAAGGCGCCGCATCCTCCGTGACAGATACGGCAAACGCTCCTATAGATATTTTCATGAGCTTCCATCATGAACGATCAAGTCCGGCTTTCGTCAAAACTCACCAAAACCTTACAATTTTCCTCAAGGATCTTTTCCGGTGACCTTAAAAGTTCGCAAAGCTCTCCTGGCCCCCTGAGCACTTTCGTTACAATATCATCCAGGGGGATACGTGCATTTTGACAGAGACTTAAAATATTGGCAAATGCGCCTCCAAGATGCCCCCTGGACCCGATTATGGATACTGCATTAGTGATCATGTGGTCTACTGCGTCAAGCACCAGTGGTTCGCCGCTCCTGCCAAGGAGAGCGACACGGGCGTTGGCGTTTAATCGCCTAAATACCCTGCGGACGTTATCCATATGCCCGGATGCCTCCATGACGACATCAATGGAAGAAGGGCCATGATCAAAGAATTCGTCAACATCGTAAACTTCATCACTCCATTTTTGGGCAAGGTTTCGTCGAAATGCTAAAGGTTCGACCACGTATACCCTTGAAGCCCCGAAAACCACTTTGCTCAGCATGGCCGAAAACAGGCCAATAGGTCCAGCACCGAAGACAACAACAACATCCCCTGCGCCCAGATGCGTGTTCTGACAGGCCACATAAGCAACACCGGCCGGTTCAACGCATGCGGCCGCCTTAAGCCCCTTATCGTTTTTCATCAGCGCCGCGACATTATGAGTCAGCATGGAGGGAACATCGACAACCGTGCCGAACAGACCATCCTCTTCCAATCCAAGTAATAAGGCGTTGCGGCATTGATTAAAGTCTCCCCTTCTGCACTCATCACAGTAGTGGCAGACGATAATGGACTCAAATGTCACATAGTCGCCGGGCTTGACATGCTTAACCTGCGATCCGACCTCTACCACCTGTCCTACGCCTTCGTGACCGATGACCCGTCCTTCCTTGGGGATTTTAGCCGGGGCTGAACATCGAATGTAGCCCGTGTCAGGGTTAGTGTCCACCAGATGGACGTCCGTACCGCACACACCCGCATAGGTCATTTTAATCCGAACATCATCAGAACGAAGCGTCCGTAATTCCCGGTTCTCCACAGACACCCTGGGATTTTTGTAGATCTGGTGAGGACCGGGATTCGCAATCCCTTTGAGAGGATCAACGTCAGCGTGAACAACAACCACTCTGGATTCCATGGCAAATTCGCTCCTTAATTGTTTTCAGCCTTCCGATTGCAGTTCCCGATACAGAATCTTTCCCCCGGGGGTTTTGGGAAGCCTGGTTCTAAACTCGATGACACTCGGAACTTTGATTCTCGACATTTTTTCTTCACAGTACTTCTGGATCTCTTCTTTGCTTATTTCAAAACCATCCTTGATGACAATAATTGCTTTAGGCACCTCACCGCGCAGACGATC
>PHBN01000155.1 GCA_002840635.1 Deltaproteobacteria bacterium HGW-Deltaproteobacteria-1 | reverse complement strand
TCATGCGGTATTTGCCACCGAAGGGGACGGCAGGTTTGGCTCGCCATTTCGTCAATTCTCCCAGACGGGAACCTTCGCCGCCCGCGAGTATCAGCACCAGCGTCCGGCGCGTCACTTCGGTAGCAATTTTTGTTTCGACATAATTATAATGGTCCGGGAGATTCTGCGGCTGTTTTTTTTTGTCGCTCATGATTCGTTTCCTTCCGGCAAGAAAGAATTGACAAGAACCGGCTGTAATACGGCTTCAGTATAAAGGAACCTTTTCGTGTAAGTCAAGGACAAACAGGCGCCTTCATTCAGAACAGTTCAATGTGGCTTTGCAGGGTCGTTGAAAAACAGATTACGGACAATTTTGCGGAAAAAGGCTGACGGAAGAAAAGAGGTCTATAGTTTGTATATTTTTTTCACTTCTTTTTCGGCCTGGAACCAGTCGGAAATGTCGTCGCCGGGCGCGCCTGAAATGATTCTTTCCTGGTAGAGTTCATAAGCCCTTGTCTCAACCCTGTCGAGAAATTCCCGCAGATCAGGTTTTTTTGTTTTCTTAACAACTGCAACAGTTTTTTTTGCTGTGCTTTTTCGGGTGCTCTCTTTTTTGGCCGGCATAATGGTCTCCCTGATTATTGATACAAAAAATGAGTTTTATAGATATCACTCTTATCGGCAATCCGTCAATGTATTTTCATAATTTTTGCTTTATAATTGGATAATAAACTGGTAAAGGAAATAACGTTTGATTCCTTATTTCATCTTAACATGATTAGTTTGAACCGGAGATATGATCTGGCAGCAAGGAAAACCTTGTGACGCCTGAATATACAGGTTATATTGATTTAAGATAAAGATTATTATTCATATGTATCAAAACAGGAAGGGCAGCCGATATGACATCCTGCATAAAATACAATTTCATGTTTGCTTTTACAGCAGTATTTATATCATGCTTTTATTCATTGTGTTTTGCTCAAGTCGAGAGAGGAAAAAATGACAGATACACGGTAAACCCTGAAATGAATGTCCTCCCGGCAGACCGCGAAATGAAAGATGTCAGTGACAGTCCGGATCAGCAGATCCGGCAGCATACGATGGCCGGGAAAACTCCGGCAACGGACAAACCATGGTCCGTCGAACTGCATGTGAAACGTTATTTCGTAAGCCATACATCCTATGAGTTCGGCAATCCTGATCCTCCTTTTCAGGAGCCCCTGAGCCGCCTGGAATTTCCCATGAACACGTGGTGGGCCGGAGGAGAATTCAGGAGAAGTTTTTCACGTTTTTCAGCCGGAGTGGAAGTATCGGCAACCGTTCCCATGGAATCTGACCTCTCGTTCAAGGATTCAGACTGGAGTGACACTGAATATTTCTGGATCAAGGATATCTATTCGATAGCACAGTGCCGTTTGCAGCCGAGCTATATGGCGCGCGTCGATGTTGATTTGAAGATTGGCGACTGGTTCAGATTGCCGGTGTGGTTTGACCTGCGTCCAGTTGCCGGGGTCCGCTGGCAGTATCTGGACTTTCTTGTTCACAATGGTGTCCAGATGTATCCGGCACCCTGGAGTAATACCCCCCCCGAGCCCCTGCCGGGAAATAACATCCATTTTAAACAGACCTACTGGCATTACTTTCTGGGAATCAAAGCGGTTTATGATATGGAAAAACATATCAGGTTTCCGCGCCTGAAAGTGATCGGCCAACTGGATTGGGCCTATGTTGACGGTAACAACAGCGATGAGCACTTACTCAGAGGAGACGGCGGATCCCGCATGACCTATGAAAAGACGAGGGGCGGTGCCTGGCATGCATCGCTGGGCCTCAAAGTCGGATTGACCGAAAATGTCAGTGCGGGCTTTGAAATGGACTATATCCGGATCCGCTCCACAGGTTCCCATCAATGGCAACATGATGTTTATGGAATCGATCAAAGCTGGGATAACGGTGTTAAGGTATGGTCTGATCAGGCCGGCATGATGATAAATGTGGAGTATCGTTTCTAATTTTGAAATTGAACATGATATATGGTACAAGTGCGCAGCAATTTAATTATGACCGGCGTCGTTTCCGGAAAAGGAAAGGGAAAAAGTAAATGGAACTCAAAGACATTAAAAAGGTGCTCATTCTGGGTGCAGGCACCATGGGCCAGCACATGCATGGATACCATGTGACTTTCTATGACATCTCGGATAAGATATTGAATCATTCCATAAAGCGCATCGAAAAACTCGGATCTTCATTTTTTGTTCCTGCACATAGAATAACCATCGAACAGCTCAAAGAGATCATGGGCCGCATAACCGCCACTTCGAACCCGGCGGATGCGGCAAAGGATGCTGATTTGATCAGCGAATCCGTGCCCGAGGACCCGCAAATCAAAGCAAAGGTTTTTGCACAGTTCAATGAGCTCTGTCCGGAACGCACCATTTTCACCACCAACACATCCCTTCTCATGCCTTCGAAATTTGCCGGGGCAACAGGCAGGCCTGAAAAGCTAATAGCGCTTCATTTCCATGACGTGCGCACCACCAATGTTGTGGATGTTATGCCCCATCCGGGAACGGACCCGGCGGTTATTGAGGTTGTGCATGACTTTGCCGTGAGCATCAGCCAGATCCCTATCATGCTTCATCGCGAGAATAATGGATATGTTTTTAACGCAATGCTTTCCAGTATCTGTACAGCAGCTCTGACGCTCGTGACCACAGGCGTAGCGAGTGTCGAAGACGTTGACAGGGCATGGATGGGTGTTATGCGCATGCCCATAGGTCCCTTCGGTATGATGGACCAGATGGGCCTTAAGACGGTGTGGCACGTCAACGATTACTGGGCTCACAATACCCAGGATATCCCGGCTAAACAGATTCAGGTAAATGCGGATTTTCTGAAACTGTATGTGGACAGGGGAGAGCTCGGGGCCAAGACAAAAAAAGGGTTTTATGCCTATCCGAATCCTGAATATGCAAACGCTGAATTTCTTTCAGGGAAGGTTAAGAAGTAGGGCTTTGTAAGCCGGGCAGGCGACCCGCCGTTTTCGAAATTCTGAAGAACGTCAGCCCGACGCTGAAATTTGTTCAATGATCAGAGACGATCAATGTAATATGTTCAACTGCCAGTGCTTGTTGGTTGAAGAAGGCATGCAATAGCACCATGTGCCGAAAAAAAAGAAAATCGGATTTTTTTATTTCATGCTTCCCCCTGGTAAGCCCTGTGTTCAAAACTCTCATTTTATGATATATTTCAATTGGTGTTGAAAACGGTACGAGAAGATCAGAATATTTATGAACAGAGATTGGTTTCCCCGACAAGTCTTTGCTCAGGAACATCAGTCATAAAAGGAGGGTAAAGAAATGAAAAAGTCGTTATTTGTGACGTTTATTTTGATGGTCATCTTCGTTTTTCCAAAACCACAGGTGGGGTGGCCGTCCCTGGAACCCTCCGTATATCCATCATCGTGATCTTGACAGGCATTGGCGCGGCGGCCAGGGGCCTGATGATCATGGAGGGGGACCTCCCGACCCCCGGAGACGTCCGCACGGCGGTCCCGATGGTTATCACGATGGCCCGGGCGGTGGTCCTGACGGGGGTCCACGGTAGCATGATGTGTTTTCAGCATCATGTGCTTTTTTATGATGCCCAAGCATTAGCATATGCGCCGGCCGGAGATTCGGGATGATTAAAAAGGGTGATATATTTATGTTCTGGAAACTGATCTGCCGCTGTATCATTCTGACTGCCGTCACGATTATGCTGGTTTCCGCCGCCTTCGCTTCCGACATTCCGGCTGACGTAGATAGGATACTTCGGGAGATTCGTCAGGACCAGCCAGTGCCTGCACTTTCCTATTTAAAACGTGCCAAATCCGTCAATGTTGACTGTACCTATTATCGCGGCAGCTATAATGGTATTGAGATAACAGTTGAAACGCATCCTGACAGTAATCGTGTGGCCTCCGTTCTGCTGCGGATTCCCGGTCCGGATATGACGAAGAACATACTTCCCGCTGTCAAGCGTGTTATCGGTCCTCCCCGTTACAGCAGCCCGAAAGAATCCCAATACGGCTGGGAGTGGCCCAAATACCGCAGTGCATCGGTCCATTACGCCGGGGGCGGCAAGCCAGGCTATGGGTTTACAATCGTTTCTCTTTTTTACCGGTAGCCGAACAGCCGGCAAGCAAGCGTTGTATGTCCATCAGGCATTTTTTTGTAACCCACCTATGAACGGGTGCGTTATTGGACATTGCCTGCGTATGAAAAAGCTGTTTCAATAAAGGAAAAGTAATCAAATGGAGAAAAGATGTTCCTCCTGCGGAGAATTGATGGGGCTTGAAGACGCCTTTTGCAGGAATTGCGGAAGCCGCTTTGCTGATGAAACCGGTTCTAAAAAATGTTCTTCCTGTGGAAAACCGATGGAACCGGATGCCGTCTTTTGTATGCAATGCGGAACTCGCTATGAAAAAGGAAAAGCAGGTAATCCGAATGGAACATCCCTTATCCGATCGCAGATTACAGCGTTGGCTAACGACTTCCTTTCGGTAAATGAGGTGAGTCCGGCATGGTTTGAATTTTCGTCACGAACAGTCGCGAAATCACCCCTTCAGAAGGTCAACATCCGGTATGACGCGGTTGTTCAACTGGAGCCGGGAAAGAAGCGGTTGACGTTTTGGGAAAAAATGGTGGAAGGCTCTGTCGGAACGAATGCCGGATTTTTTGGGGAAGTGAAAGTTCAAAAAGGGATCGAGGTTGACAAAAAAATCCACGGTCAGCTTTTATTTGGAGGCAAATACGGTTTCGAGTTCGGCAAACTTCGCGAGGTTATGAAAACCATTGCCGGTGAGCAGGGCTGGCAGTTCAAAACAGTCATCTTTAAACCCAAAATGAATGCGGATTCGGGAGGCAGGGATTCCCAAAAAAGCATACCCTTTCAGAAGATTCTGCTGCCGGTGCTCGTTCTTTTATTTATTGCAGTTCTTGGCACAGCCGGTTATATCTTTTTTTCAGATCGGTCAACAACCGCAACTTCACAAACAGAGACCGGCAGTAGTGATTCGAACCTCGCGGACAACCCTGATAACGCGGGTAACACCGATCATATGGCATCCGCGGAGCCCAGGGACCTTCAAAGAGTTGGCACCGTTGCCGGCGGTAGACCATTTATTATAACAGACAAGGATGTTTATAATTACGGTGAAAGAATCAAAGTGCATTATTACAATGCTCCCGGATATTCCAGAGATTGGATATGTGTTGTTCGGGCAGGTTCTTCCCGCACAGCGGCGGGAAACTATAAATATATTCCCAGGGGAGGGCGGGGGGTTCTGAGTTTCAAGTCTCCACGTCCCGGAAAATATGAAGCCCGGGCCTACTACGGCTATAGCCCTTCTCAATACACGATATCGGCCCGTCACAGTTTCACTGTGGTGAGTCGCCCGTTTGAGTGACAGCGGAAACCATGCAATGGCAGATTGTGGAATGATCTGCATGACATCAGAAGAAGAACCTGATATTTCGTTGACTATATCCTTATCCTTCATCAACAATTCTATTATATTGCGCATGTCCGTCAATATGTGTCCAATCACAGGGTTTATCATTACCCTTTTTGTTGTTGTTCACTAAAATTTTCTTGACTTCACTTACTTATTTGTTCATATAAGCCACGATTTATCGATATAAATTTCTTTGTCTGGAGTGAAAATGATGGCGATTAGCAAAAGGTGGTTGCTGGCGATTTTAGCCATGCCGATGGCGGTTATGCTTATGCTGCCCGGGGTGGTCTGGGGGGGATTGTGGATGGGAGTTCAAGGCGGTCCTCGTTATATTCCCGACACAGACATGGTGCAACGTACCAGCTGGAATTTTGAGAAAACTTATGAGAATATCAAATTTGATATCAACGTTATCGGCGGTTTGACAGTCGGTTATGATTTCATTAATCAAGGGTTCCTGGGCCGGGATTGGCCGTTCTGGATGAAATATTTTGGCGTGGTTCTGGATGCGACTTACGAAAACCTGAGCTTCGATCAACAGATGGTGATGGTGAGAGAGCAGCGAAATTTGTATCATTTAGACACAGGCCCTAAAGATTATCCTAGCTTCATACCCGGGGGCAGCAGCAGTATGTTCGTTCTGTCCCCGATGATCATTGTGAGATATGGATTTCTGCCAAACGAGGAGAATCCATTCGGGCGTTTGCAGCCTTATTTGGGAGTGGGGCCAGGTTTCGTCATCAGCAACCCAGAGATAAATGGCTGGACCACCGAGGAAAAAAATAAATTTGACATGGCTCTGGTAGTGGAAACAGGCCTGCGTTACATGATATTTAAAAACGTTTCAGTGGATGCGGCATTCCGCTATCGCACGATTTTTACCAAATTCGGCAACAGTTATGATGCTCCCGGCGTTGCTGGAAAAATTGACCTGGACTGGAATCCTCACTTGTTCAATGCTATTATCCGGTTGTCTTACCATTTTTAGGAATGAATAAACTCATGGGGGATTTTTGTAAACAGCCCCTCAGGATAATGAAAATTTACCAGAAATGTAGTTCACCTGTTTCTCGATTTCTTCGGGGGATAAATTGACGAACTCCACACCCGCTTCATAAGACTCATCCCCGAAGATGGTTCTGATCCATCTTACTTTCCCTATGGCCGTTATCTTGTTGTAAAGATCCTTGAATGTGAAATCGATCTTGAGGAGAGAATCTACCGGTAAAAAATAATTGACCTGAATTTTAGTGCCCAGCACGGATACATCCTTGCTATGACCCAATACAACTTTTCCTTTAGAATTTGTTTCTCCATCGGAAACGATAGTAATGGTGACCTCGTTATTTTTTTTCAGTCTTTCAATCCTTCTTTTGTCGTTCATAACAATCAGTGCGTTTTTCCCCTTGAAATTCCACTTGTTCAACAACCTGCAGGCAAACCGATTTACTTAACCTTTTTTAGACTTCCTGATAACCTTTCCTGTCCCTATAGCGAACAGGTTGGATAGCTCCTTCTCTTCAATCCAGTATCTCCGACCGACTTTAACGGCTTTAAGTTTCCCCGACCGGACATAACCCCTGACCGTAAACTTGCCGACGCCGATCTTTTCCACAATACCGTCGATGTCATAATATGTCTTCCCTTCGATCTGTATTGTAGCCATAATAAACTCCTTCATTGGTTTTCGATTTCTGGTTTACGGTACTTGTGATCCTGACAGATGCCTTTGTTTTAACACGGCAGATCGTTCACCGGTTCACCATGAGTCCAACAAGGCTTGACATCCATACTGACAACTCTTTCATCTCCCTTGTGATATTCCACCACGAGGGAGAGAAAACAGGGATCATCCTCATCGGCCTCGATACTGAAATCGACCTTGAACGGTTCATCCGGGTACATCTTACTG